>JAAUTF010000302.1 GCA_012031775.1 Candidatus Altimarinota bacterium
ATCGCGCTGCGTCGGCGCTGCCACAAGAGTCCAGCTATACTCAACGCCATCATCAGCAGCTCCAGCATTGTGAACCCTGAAGCCCGAATCCTGCTCCGCAACCTGTTCCACGAGCAGATCACCCTGCGCTTCATGCACAAAGGCGCGCAGTTGCAGTAGCCCGTTAAACTGCGGAATAAGTGTCAGCCGCTGCACCACCAACCCACGCTCGTGACGACAGACGAACAAACTGGTCGCCACATCGATATCGTGATCGCCATCGTGCCAACGGAACGCCGTGTGCAGCGTCGCCGTGCGCAGATCCAGCTCCTGACGGTAGTTTGCACCAGGGTCGTATTCTTCTCCAGACCGCCGAGCCAGCGCATGCCGTTGTGCAGATCCAGCGTGTTGAAAGCCGGCAGACGCGCACGCACCGTATCGGCGGGGTTCGAAGAGCGATTGTACAGATCGGCGATGTGACAATCGCCCGTGCCAAGACCGAGCCAGTCGCTCACCACACCAATATAACCATCGGCCACGAACGTCGGCGTATACGGCGTTAGGAAGCGCTCAGTCGCCAGAGACCAGATAGACATAGCAGCCTCGCTTTTCGAGTTCATCGCGGTGTGTACGCACGCTCACACCCTTGGTATGCATTTGCCAGAGCAGCTGTCGCTACAACCGGCCGCGCGTTACGTGGTGCCACCAGTGTACCAGCAAGATCGTGGCCGCACTACTGATCGCTGTGGTGAAGATCTGCCGTCGACCGGAACACCGTGCTCAGCAGTATGTATAAGCGGAATGGTGTAAAGCAACAACCTCTTGAAAATAAGCTCTTCCGCGGTATAGTAGAGACGAAATCCGCTAGTTTGAAGGAGCCTTCCATGCGCTTCCTCCGTCGCGCTTCGCTGGTGGTCGCAATTCTGTCCATGCTCGTCGGTTCAACCACTCTACTCGCCGCCCGCCTGCCATCCAACCAAAGCCCTACTACCCTAGCAACCACAAAACATCCCCAGTTTCCAAGTGTGGCCGAGAGCCTCGCCCGGCTTTATGCAGATTACGACGCTCACCTCTCGGCGGGCGCAGCGCCCGCCAGTTTTACGCCCAACGATAGCTATATGCGTGTACGCGATGGCATGGTTTGGGTTGAGGCGATCGCCCAAGACAACCCCGCCGCACTCCTCAGCAGGCTTGAAGCGCTCGGGCTTGAACAAGGCAACTGGGTCAACTTTCTCATCGGCGGCTGGCTGCCAATTAAGGCACTGCCGCGCGTTGGTGCGCTCGCCGACTTGCAGTTTGTACGCCCGGCCTACGCCATCAGCAACGTCGGTCTCGTCACCAGCCAGGCCGATAGCGCTATGCGCGCACAACAGGCTCGCAGCAGCTTCGGCATCGACGGCAGCGGTATCACGGTCGGCACGCTCTCCGATAGCTACGATTGTGCTTTCGGCGATGCCACCTCGGCGGCCCAGGATGTCGCGAGCGGCGATATTCCTGCTGGTGTTGTTGTGCTGCAAGAGCTCGATGACACTGGATGTATCGATGAGGGCCGCGCGATGATGCAGCTCATCCACGATCTTGCGCCGGGGGCAACCCAACAGTTTCACAGCGCATTTCTGGGCGTGGCCGATTTCGCACAGGGCATTCGCGACCTCGCCGCAGCTGGATCGGACGTAATCGTCGACGATGTGATCTACTTCGCTGAGCCTATGTTCCAGGATGGCCCCATCGCCCAGGCCGCCAACGATGTCTACGCCCAGGGCGTGCCCTATTTCTCCTCGGCAGGCAATAACGGCCGTGACGCCTACGAGAGCGTCTTTCGCCCTGGCCCGCAGGTCTCGTTTGATGTCGGCGACGAAAGTATCACCTACACGCCCCACGATTTCGATCCCGGCCCCGGCGTTGATGTCTATCAACAGATGGTGCTCGAACCCTTCGCACGTGTCTTCCTCGCACTACAATGGGATCAGCCCTTCGCCTCGGTCAGTGGCCCGCCCGGCACGCAGAACAATATCGACATCGTGGCCATTGACGCTAGCGGTACCGGTGGCGTCATCGATACCAACAACGAGATCGGCGGCGATGCCGTGATCCTCTTCGAGTTTTTTAATTTTAGTGCTTCGCCCTCCACCTACGACATCCTGATCGGCACCCGCAGCGGTGCCAACCCCGGCTACTTCAAATATGTGCTCTTCGATGCGCCGACTAGCATCGAGTATGCAACGAACAGCGGCACCGTCTACGGCCATGCTAATGCCGCTAATGCTGCCGCTGTCGGCGCTGCTGGTTATTTGGAAACGCCCGCCTTCGGCACCAATCCGGCGGTGCAGCAGTCCTATTCATCGGCCGGCACTACACCGATCTTCTTCAATGTTGATGGCAGCCGCAAGGCCAGCGTCGAAGTGCGCCCCAAGCCCGAGTTCACCGCCGTCGACGAGACCGACACCACCTTCTTTATCGCTGGCAACGACCCCGACAATAACGGCTTCCCCAACTTCAACGGTACGTCTGCTGCGGCCCCACACGCTGCCGCCGCCGCCGCGCTGCTGCTCGAAAGAGACCCAACACTCACACCGCAAGAGATCTATAATCTGCTCGCCGAAAGCGCGCTAGACATGGCTGCGCCTGGCTTCGATAACGACACCGGCGCTGGCCTGATTCAGGTCGATGCAGCTCTCGCAGCGCTCGGTACCTTCGATCTGCGGCTTAGCAAACAGGTCGAACCTGTTTCGATTGTAAGCCGCCCGATCACCTACACACTGATGGTCGATAATATCGGCTCATTAAACGCCAGCAATGTCGTGCTAACGGATACGCTAGCCGGTGGCGTAAACTTTATTTCAGCTCGTATTGAAGGCGGCACCTGTGCGCGCAACGGTAGCAATGTCATCTGCCAACTTCCGCAACTGGCTGTCGAAACAAGTGCCGAGGCGACGATCGTCGTTTCACGGGCCACCCCGGGCGTACTCAGCAATACGGCGACGGTCGGCGTCCCCAACGATAGCACCCCGGCAAATAACGTTGCCACCGCGTCGACAACGCTGTATAACGCCAATCAGGTCGCCGATCTACGTCTCGGGCTAGCAGCTGTGCCGCTTGAGATCGAACCGAGCGACGCTCTCACCCTTACCTTTGATGTCGCTAACACCGGCCTTGCTAGCGCTACTCCTGTCACAGTTACGTTAAACCTGCCAACCGATGTGGAAGTAGCGAGCGCCGCTGGCACCGGTTGGAGTTGTAGCCCCACCACTGGTGTCGTTCGCTGTAGCCGCGCTACGCTCGCCCTGGGTAGCGCACCGACGATTACAGTATCGATCATCGCACCCGCCGCTGTTGGTCGTCTCGATTTCACCGCCACCGTCGCGAGCAACACGCCTGATCCGGTCAGTGCGAATAATATGCGTACGGTCATTGTGAGCAGCGGCTTGCAGCTCTACCTACCGCTTGTACGCCGCTAATAGCGGCGTGTTGATGTACGTTTGACAGCTTTGCTGTCAAAACGTACATCAACATAACATTTTTCTCCGGGCAGAGCGTGCTATAATATGAATGTTGGTAGCGATTGCCTATCCAACAGCTGCAATCGGCAATGGGAATGGGGAGGCCTTATGGATACAGCAGCAGCTTCTCAACTTGCGGCACAGCTTGAACTCCAACGCGACGAGCTCTGCGCACACGTTGCAAGTCGCCTTCTGCAAGGCTTTCCAGATATCACACAAACGCTACGTCTTGAAGAACAGTACTCACCAGAGCTGCGCCTGTCTGAAGTTGCAGTGTTGCGCTTCAATGAATTGGTGCGTGCAGTACTCTTGTTCGAGCTCCCTGAACTGGCGAATAAAGAATTCAGTTGGGCGCGTGGTGTTCTGCCTCGTCACGGTGTTACGATTGAGCATCAGTATGCGTTGATCAGCGTCTTTTTTGAGGAAGTACGCCGCCTGAACCTCGGCCCTGCCGAACTACAATTGGCGCGTGACGTTGAACACGAGATCCTCAACCAGATTCAGTGCGCCTATTTAAACTAAAACCGACGCAGCATCTTAGCGATGTTTCCGTCGGTATAACGGCAGCGAAGCCTCACTCTTTCGAGTGAGGCTTTTTGATAAAGCGCTCGTCGTCGCGACAGCATCGCTGTCGCGAGACGAGGAGGCCAGCTTACTGCGAGGTAAAGGTGCCACGCATCAGCACCGAGTGGCCGGGCACGGTGCAGACGTAGATGTAGGTACCCGCCGGCGGAGCGGTAAAGCTCACTTCGACGGTCTCGCCGCCGTTGGCAAGCGGTGTGTTAGCGAGCACGTTCGCATCGCCCGCTGCGAGATAACCCGCATCGGGGCCAGCGGTCAGGCCAGCCTCAGATACCGTGTCGGCAACGGTGCCATCTCCGTTCACCAGCACCCAGTTGTGCTGTTGCGCCGCCGAGTTATTTTGAAAACGAACCGTTACCGCCGAGCCGGCCGGGGCGCTCAACTCAGTCTTGTCATAGACCAACTGCTCGCCGTCAGATCCGAGTTCAAGCGTGGTCGCACTTGCATCGCCGGTTGTACCGCCGCTGCTCGTGCCACCAGCGTTGTTGCCGCCACAAGCGGCGAGCACCAGGGCCAAAACCAACATCATCGCGATCGTCACAAACCGAAACATCGTCTTCATTGAACGTAACCCCTGTAATAGAGAAAGGCTCTGTGCGCGATTTCACAAAATCGGCACTATGTAGTATCACACGAAGGCGTAACTTGTCAAGGGCAGCGTGCTCTATCGTTCTATGTGATAGGCTGTCAAATCCGGATCCGGATTTGGCAGGCAGCTAGTGAGACGTAAGCCCCCAGTTAAGGTATGTTCAGTAGCGCTTATTGTGCAATTTTTATACCCTTATGGAGGGAATATGCAGCTCTCGGAATATGAAATTCAAGGCGTTTTAAGCACGGCTCAAACCATCGCAGTGATTGGTTTAAGCGATAATCCAGCACGCGACTCGAATGGTGTTGCACGCTTTCTCCAACGCCACGGTTATACGATTGTCCCGATCAATCCGAATTTGCACGAGGTTCTTGGCGAGCGTGCTTATCCGTCGCTGCACGAGGTGCCTGTCCCGATCGATATCGTCAACGTCTTTCGTAAGTCAGAGTTTGTGCCCGCCATTGTCGATGAGGCGATCGGCGGTCGGGCGAAGATGGTCTGGTTGCAGCTTGGGGTGATTCACGAGGCAGCTGCCACTAAAGCGGCAGCTTCTGGTCTTGGTGTGGTGATGGATCGCTGTATTGCTATTGAGCACCGCCGCCTGATGCGAATGAGTCCGATGAGGGTTTAAAGAAGCGGGCGTTGGCAGCTTCGCTGCCAACGCCCGCTTTGTGTAGAGTTTGGTCTTACTCAGTGTCGTCTTCGCGACGCGGGGGTTTCGTTCCGCTTTGTGGCGGTCGCTCACCTCCGCCACTCCGGTTGTAGCCGCCTTCGCGCGGTGGCCGCTCGCCGTAGCTGCGCTGCGGTCGATCGCTCCCGCCACTCCGGTTGTAACCACCTTCGCGCTGCGGGCGCTCGTCGTAGCTGCGGCGTGGGCGCTCACGGTCACCTTCGCCGCGCTCAGAGCGATCACGCTCGGCTGTACGTCGACCTGCGGTAGCACCCGCTGCAACACCGGTAGCCGCACCCGCAGCAGCACGTGGGCGACGATTACGCTCATGCGCCTCGGGCGGGAGCTTGCCGATATGGCGGCGCAGCGTACCAACTTCTTCATCAGTCAAACGACGCCACTGTCCCACAGCCAGATCGCCGAGAAGCACATTATCTTCACGCACGCGGATCAGGCGCAGCACTTGGTAACCAAGCAGTCGCGCCACCTCACGGATCTGGCGCTTGCGGCCTTCCTGCAACACTACGCGCACCCAGGCACCCTCATCTGTCGTTTCGAGGCGCTCAACCCACGCCGGAGCTGTCATCTCGCCCTCGAACTCGATACCCTCACGCCAGCGACGGGTATCCTCGGGCTCAGCGGTTGGTCGAGCAGCGCTCGATATTCCTTCTCTACGGCAAAGCGTGGGTGCGTGAGATGATGCGTCAACTCACCATCGTTAGTCAGCAACATCAAGCCTTCGCTGTCAGCGTCAAGCCGCCCAACCGGGTAAACACGCTCGGATACGTCGACCATTTCGACAACCGTTGGCCGACCCTGTGGATCGTCGGCAGTCGAGACAACACCTGCGGGCTTGTGCAATAAAATGTAGAGCCGCTCGGAAACTGGCTTAACCGGCTTACCATCAACCAGCACCATATCCTGGTCAAGATCGACACGTGTCCCTGGCACCTGGACAACTTTTCCATTTACCGTCACACGTCCGGCAAGAATCAACTCTTCACAATCGCGGCGGGAAGCAACACCCGCGGCGGCGAGCACTTTGTGCAATCGTTCTGCGTTCACAATCTTCCTATACTGTTGTAGTTAGCGGCTCGTTTGTACGAAACTCGGCACCAGGCGCAAATAGTGGGGCGCGGGAGCGCATCGCTGAGGAACCCGGTCGTTCACACGAGGTCATACCAGCAGGACCAGCCGTACGGCGCTGCTTGGGGTAGTATACCATACCATCTACTGTGGTATACTGAGCATAAATCTCAGTTTATGAAGCAATAGTGGTACACCGCGTTGGCGAAAAAGGCACCAGCACGGTGTACCATCATTCTTTAGCACCACAATGCCACATATTGCCACGTATTCGATCGTCGCGCGCGATCCACAGAACGGCGACCTCGGTGTTGCTGTGCAGTCCAAGTTTCTCGCTGTAGGCGCAGTGGTACCCTGGGCGCAGGCCAATGTTGGCGCTGTAGCGACTCAAGCAATGGCGAATATCCAGTATGGCCCAGATGGGCTAGCAATGCTCGCGAGCGGCATGAGCGCCGATGCAGTGCTAACGCGTCTCCTAGCAGAAGATCCCGCCGCCGAAGACCGTCAACTCGGTATTGTCGATGTGCAAGGTCGTGCGGCTGCGCATACTGGTTCACGTTGTTTCGATTGGGCTGGCCACATCGTCGGCGACGGTTTCTGTGTACAGGGGAACATTCTTGCCGGTGCAGATGTGATTACGGCCATGGCCGATGCCTTTCGCACCAGCAGTGGCGAATTAGCAGAACGTATGCTGGCCGCCCTGGCCGCCGGCGAAACCGCCGGTGGCGACCGTCGCGGGCGTCAGTCGGCGGCGCTCTACGTTGCACGCGAAGGCGGAGCCTATGGCAACAACCACGATCGCTATGTCGA
>JAAUTF010000303.1 GCA_012031775.1 Candidatus Altimarinota bacterium
GGCGGCGGCGAGCGCCAGTAGGTAATGCAAGTTCACGCCGACGTAGCCGCTGCCCACCAGCACTAGGCCGAGCAATAATTGCAGCATAAGTGTAGCGCGCCCAGACCAGAGGGCGAAACGCGCCGGAGGTGTCAGTGTGTGAGCGCGCCTATCAAGCTCAAACAGCCAAAGCGCGGTGACAGCGTTGCTGAGAATAACGAGCG
Source organism: Candidatus Altimarinota bacterium (assembly GCA_012031775.1). Classification (GTDB taxonomy): domain Bacteria; phylum Chloroflexota; class Chloroflexia; order Chloroflexales; family Chloroflexaceae; genus JAAUTF01. The sequence goes on from JAAUTF010000303.1 coordinate 204, forward strand.
CGCCGGTGATGATGTGGAGAAGAGTGAGCATGGGGAGAATTCAGGATGGAGAATTCAGGAATCAGCATTCAGCATTCAGAAGTACGGTACAATCTTCTAATTATGATAGCTGCTATCTTCAGCAAGGGCAAATCTGAGCGAGCGTCTGAGGTACAGCCGTGTCGCCAATTGAGCTTGTTCATCACCGATGGCGCACGCGGGTCTATCGAGGCGCTGCGCCAGCGCTATGATCCGGCGTCGGCGGCGCGCATTGCCGCGCATGTGACATTGCTCTACGACATTGCACCCGCTGATTTGCCAGGCATCGCCGAGGCGCTGACAGTGATCGGCCAGGAGGTCGCGCCCTTCCGCTTGCAGCTCGGCCCGGCGGCGCTCTGGGAAGCACCGGAGCACGGCATCTATCTCGCAGTAGCCGATGTGGACGGCGGCTTCTTCGCGCTGCGACAGCGGCTGATCGCGGATCGTGCGGAAGCAGAGCGCATCAAACCGCATGTGACGCTGCTCCATGGGCGCAGCGCAGCCAGCCAGGGAGCACGCGCATGGCAGGCGTTGCGGCACAGCCAGATGCGCTTGGCGACGCGGATCGACCACATCGCCTTGATCGAGGAAGCAGCTGAGGGCTGGCAGATCCTGGTGACAGTGCCGCTGCAAGGGGCGAGCGATCCTGCATAGAGCAGATTGCAGCCATTCGTTGATGCCAGCACCAGGGGTTGCGTCTCACACAAGATTGCAGACGTGAAGCGTGATCCGTGATCCGTAAGACAAGGTGAAGTGAGGCAAAAAGGAGTTCTGCGCGCTTTGCGGTTATACCATGACTCCGGCGGCGGTATGACCCCTGGTCAAGCTGCTACCGGGCCGCTTCGCTGTCGCGCGTAGCAGTGCGCGCCCACCATGTCGCCAGTTCGACTTTACTGCGCATGCCGAGTTTGTCGCTCATTTGGTCGAGGTGATATTCGGCAGTTCTGGTGCCAAAGCCCAACAGTTCGCCGATCAAACGATTTGAGGCTCCTGTGGCCACCATGGTTAAAACGCGAAAGCTCGTCTCGCTAAGCTTATCGATGATAGCACTGAAGCGCAGGCTGAGCGCAGCATTTATGCTGCGGCACAGGCAAAGGCCGCGCCGCCGCACAAAAAGCAAGGCAAGCGCCAGATCGTCGGCATCACCCGTTTGCAGCATATGGCCATTGATACCGTGTTCGCAGGCGAGCACGATTCGGCTCAGATGCAAAGAGCGGTAGGCGGCCAGCACTGGCAGCGGCACCCGGCGCGGGCGCAGGTTGAGCAACTCGCGCAGCCCGGCTTGATCATAGGGATCGACGAGCACCAGCAGCACATCGGCATCGGCAGCTGTGAGACGTTGCGCCGCCGCCGCACTATCGACGGTGACGGCGATCGTGGCATTGATCGCGGGTACAACGTTGTGAGATCGAGCAGCGGCTGGCGATCGGCGGCGAGCACAGCGAGGCGGCACGGTGGGTACTGCATCGTGAGCGCTTTCTCGTACAATTGCAGATTGCAGATTTGTCTGCCGCATTGAGACGCCATCCCCAAGCGATGGCCGAGCACGTCGCCTGGGACTGCCTGGTCAGGTTGCGTCTGTGATACTTTAAACAAAGACCCTGATGTTTCGTACTATAAAATACCGTTGACGCTTTGTAAAGTTAACAATATGTCATACTAAGTCGCTTCCAAAAAGCCCAAAAAGACTAGGTATTTACCGAGTGACAAGTGCAAGTGCATCGTGTATCGTTGAGCTATCCAGGGTTGGTATTGCTCGATGAACCGTTGTATGTTCGCGGGATTGCACCTTATGAGGAAGTGCTCATAGGGTGGAGCTTGCGTATGCCTTGCGTGTAGTGTATCGCCTTTTCTTATGGTAGGAACTCGTATGCGCGCTCGACAAAAGCGATTGGTGTGGCTCGTATTGGCGGTTTTGTTGATGGTACCGAGCTACCCCGCGCCGTTGCGCGCGCAGGAGGAGTCCGCAATTCCAGATATTGAGGCACCCGCTGCTGATCCTCCATTAATAGAAGCACCAGTTGAGGTGATTCAAGACCCTCCACCTCCCGCGCCAGTAGCCGCGATAAATCTTGATGTACGGCTTAGCCCTGATGTGCTTATGGTTGGCGGTAGTGCAACGATCGCTGTAACCGTAACGAATCTTCTTTCGACAACGGTAGACGATGTGCTGGTTACTCTCCCTGTGCCTGCCGATACCATTGCTGGTATTGCGCCTGAGCAATTGCAAATGGAACTACTTGGCAGTGGGCGCTCGGCCAGTTGCTTGGTAATGCACAGAGAGCTGTGACCGCTACGGTGACGCTTAACACGCTACCAGCGGGCTATGCGATCGATGTCACGGCACAAGCAACAGCGCGCGATCTGGCCCAACCAGTGGTAGCGACGAGTGGCGCACTGGTCGATGAACAAACAACGGATACACCAGCGATGCCAGCACCCCCAGAAACAGCAACTCCAACCGCTGAACCACCGCTAGTAGAGGAAGTACTCCTACCTATTGATCCACCAGCCGACGATATTCGTGATCCAATTGAAACAGTTGACGAAACTGGCCGTGAGGAATCTCTCCAACCGCTTGAAGCAACGGCTACTGCTGAGTTTGACCAAACCGATGTGCCGGGGATCGCTGATCCTGCGCCGACGCAAGTGATTAGCGCAACACTGCCCATTCTCCCGGATATACAGCCAACCACCGTACCCGCACCGACCATCGCTACAACCGCAACTCTGCCTGTGACCGACACGCTGGCAACACGCTTCGTACCCGGTCAACCAGCACTGCTGCAAAGCTCGCGGAAGTGGTTGGAAGTTCAGGTGCCGGCAAACGCAGCAGGCCAGCCACTAACTCTTGAGTATCGTCTGCCAGATGCAGTCGCGCCAGAACTGCGCGCACGGGGCGAATCAGTGCCACCCTCCTTCGCCAACGGGCGACGCGGTTTCGGTACCTTCTTTCTTGAGGCTACAACCGATCAAGGACAGGATGTTCATCAGTTCGACGCGCCGCTCACGCTTGTGTACCATTACACGCCTCAGCAACTGCGCGCGATTGGCGCTAGCCCTGCGAACCTTACCTTCTTCTGGTTCGATCCCAATGTCATTGTAACCAATGAAGAAGGGCAGACGATACAGGGCGTTGGCAGCCGATTTCCAGCACTGTTGATCCTGTTGCTCAGACGGTCACAGCACAAACAGACCATTTCAGTGCCTTCGTGATGGGGAATGGGCTCTCCGCTGATACGGCCTATCTCCCGTCGCTTCAGGGCTGGCAAGCGGGACACTTTACCGGTGGCGCGCAGTTCTCTTATCCGCTTGATCTTCCTGTAGGCCCAGGTGGGCTTAAACCAGAGGTTGTACTGTCATATAGCAGTGACTCGACCGATGGCCCGACCGCTGCACAGGAAAAATATCAAGCTGGGTGGGTTGGGCGTGGTTGGAGCTTAGATCCAGCTGGATCGATATCGCGCAATGTGGTTGGTGGGATCTGGGATACCTTTACCCTAACCGCCATCGGTCGGAGCTTTGATGTCGTACGTGGAAAGTCGTTGCTGGCCGATGATGTTATACCAGATATCACAAATCTCGGCCACTTCGAGTGGAATATTGTCGATGAAGCGTACTGGCGTATTCGCTGGAATAGCAACAACTCGTGGACGGCATGGTCGCCCGATGGCATGCGCTTCGACTTCACGATGCCGTTGAAATGGGCTTCGACCATTGAGGGCACGCAGACCTATAAGTGGTTGCTGACACAAATGACCGATCCCTCTGGAAACAAAATTGTCTATACTCATCAACTTGGTACGGTGCCATACTTCTCTCACCTCCACTATGGTAGCTATCTGAGCAGCATTGCTTGGGGGTATGATGGTAACAATATCGCGCGCTATCGCCTCGATTTTCAGGTCAGTGAGCGAGGGGCAGCACCTGTCGGTAATGTCGATAAAGATTGGGACTACGCAAACGATCAGGTCGGCGGACAACCTGGCACCCCGCACGAGGCATGGCGCTTGAATACAGTGAGTTTCGTAGCACGGCCAGATCAAAACTTCCAACATGTGAAGCGCTGGAGTCTGACGTATGAAGCAGAATCGAACAGCCTCACGACCGATGACTCTGCGGGTCAGCGCGTCCTGACGCTGAAATCGGTGCAGCACCAGGCCTTCCAAACTAACGATGGAGTTACAGGTACGTGGATCGGTTTGCCTGCGACAACCTTTACCTATGGCATGAGTCGTGGGACGGCGGCTCCTCAACCGCCAACCCCAGGATGGAATCGGCTGCTCACTGCGGAAAATGGCTATGGCGGTAGAGTACGCTTTACCTACGGACATATTTGGACACCCGACGGGGCAAATGGAAGTGTTGTCCTCCCTTTTGGTGAGGGATATTTCGAAGGTTCGCCTTATGCGTACCGCTTTCGTGTGACGCAGATGCTACAGGAAGATATCATTAATCGTTCGTACAGCAAAGGTGTGTTGACAACCTATAGTTATGGTTTGCCCGCTCTGAACACCGCTGGTCATAGCGCAGCCTGGTGGTATGCTAGCTATATTCCTGGTATGCATCGGAACATGTCCGCTTACCTGGCGCATCCACTAAAGAGCCAGTTTCGTGGCCACGAACACGTTATTACGCAGGTCTACGATGGACGCACTACCAGTGATCCGCTTTTAAGTCGAAGGCAAACTTGGTTTTACCAAGGAAAATATTTGCCCAGCGCATGCACGCCAAAGAAAGACTACAAGCTGGTTCCGGAGGCAAATGAGTATCAAGAAGAATTAGATGTCGATGACCCGTGCTATAAAACGATGGTTCAACACGAAGCGTGGAAGGGCCGAGTTTACAAGGAAGAAGTGCAAAATGCAAGTGGGACAGCGCTTTCGCGTGTAACTCACCAATTTGATCGAGTTGCACTGCAGTTCTATGAGGGTGGGTCAGGTGGCCCGTACGATTTTCGTGCGAGTGGTTTGTGGCGCGCATTCAATTACGAGTGGCAGACTGTGGAAACGCTCGTACAAGGCGGTACTACAAGTAATCGCACGGTTGAAACCTACTATAAACTTGATTGTACTCTCGGTGTGGAAAATTACGGTAATGTGCGCTGCCAGAAAGAGTACAACCAGCAAGGGCTTGTGCGTACTACGCAGCACGGTTATATTGCGCTTGATGTAGCAGGGGGCGCATACATTGTTAATCGCAACCATGTTACCACGGTAAGCAATGCGAACGGTGTGTACCTAGCCCATAACCAGCGCTTTTACGATGGTCAGAATCAAACGCTTGGCGCGATCGGCGCTGAAGGGCTCCTGACGCGGCAAATTCAGGTGTCGAACGTTGGTGGTGTAACTGCGGCGACTTTGAACAACATGACCTTGTATGGAGTTGATTCGACGTATAGCTATGACACTTTCGGTCAGGTTACACAGGCGCGTAGTTATAACGGTCCAGGGTGGGTTAAACTGGTTAATAACAGTTGGACAGCAAGCACACCGGGCAATGGATCGACCGCACGGACGACTACAACAACGTATGGGGCGAATTTTCCTGCGTTGCCCGTCAGTGAGACAAATGCCGCTGACTTGATTACAGCCGCTGCTTATGATTACCGTCTTGGCACGCTTGTTAAGGTGGTTGGTCCCAACAGTGTTGGTAATACATTCGATTGTTTAAACCACATCCGTACAAATGCTGTCTTACCGCTTACGGGAGACATTACGTGTGCTGGCTACGATGCCTTCGGGCGTTTAATACGAGTCATTCGCACCGGAGATAGTGCCGCCTACCCAACACTAAAAGCAACCTATTACGATACCGCAAAGCCGTTTCGCTATGAAATTGAGCAGCTGGAACAGGCCGGAAACGCACAACGACGGGTGACACAGCATTTGTATGATGGAATGGGGCGTCAGATTCAGACCAAGCAAGAAAGCAATGGTGAGGCACAAACAATCGTGACTGATATAGGTTACGATGGGCTTGGCCGTGTAGTCCAGCAAAGCCAACCGCGTTATGTGGCTGAGACAAGCACCACGTTTTACACATACGCCGAACCCTCCGCAACCGCAAGTGTAATGCGGTGGGCAAATACAACTTACGATGGTCTTGGCCGGGTGAGTACGGTGACCACCTATGATCCGACCGGACCCGGTGGAGGTCGTACTACAAACCACACCTATGCGCTAACGAGCGACACACAAGCCGGTTGGTTGAGCGAGCATCAGGTGACTGATGCAAACAATCATAGCCAGGAGACGCATAGTGATAGTCTGGGGCGCTTGATCAAAGTTGTGGAAATCGGTGGAACGGACGCAACGACGCGCTATGCTTACAACCCGCTCGATCTACTGACAAACGTTATCGACGCGGCGAATAACCAGATCACCATCAGCTACGACAGCCTGGGTCGCAAAACCGCGATGAGTGACCCGGACATGGGCAACTGGAGCTACGAGTACTGGGGCGACAGCACGCTGAAGCGCCAGACCGCGCCAACTGGTATTTCGACCTGCTTCTACTACGATGCCATCAATCGCCCAACCGGTCGCCATTTCCGCACCAACACCAGTTGTGCAGCGACGATCCCGAGCACGACGGACGTCAGCTATAGCTATGATGAAGCTGCCAGCAGCTATGGCAAAGGCCGCCGCACCAGCATGGTTACGGCGAGCGGCAACAGTACGCGCTGGCAGTATGATACACGTGGCCGCGTGAGCCAAGTGTCGCATGTGGTCGCAAATGTGAGCGGCGCACGCACATTTAATTACATCTATGACAGTGCTGATCGCCTGTATAAAATGACGTACCCAACCGTTGGGGGGAAGCCGAGAAGCAGTGACCTATAGCTATGATAGCGCCTGGCGGCAGACGAAAGTCTGCAATGCGAGCACCTGCTATATCGGCAGTGCGAGCTACACCGCGCT
>JAAUTF010000304.1 GCA_012031775.1 Candidatus Altimarinota bacterium
TGCCGGTGAGCATATAGAGGAAATTAGCGGCGTGGCTGAGCTGCGTGCTCGGGGTAACGGGCCAGAGCCCGTTGCGGATGCGATCCCAGGCGGCTACGATTGTCGGCAGCGAAGCGGTGAGGCGGATCGACTTGTTTACATTCGCCTCAAGCGAGTTGTCGAGATCTTCGGGATCGTAGGTGGAAAGCGCTGAGACGATAGTGCGCAGCACTTCCATCGGGGCTGTCTTTTTGGGCAGCGTCAGCATCACCGCGATCACCTCGTTGGGGATCTGACGATTGGCAACAAACTTCTCGTTGAAGCGCGCGAGCTGCGGTACGGTCGGCAGCCGACCATACCAGAGCAGCGCCGTCGTCTCCTCGAAGGTCGACTTCTCAGCGAGCTCGTTGATATCGATACCGCGATAGTAGAGGCGTCCGTTGATCCCATCGATACAGCTAATCGCCGTCTGAGCGGCGACAATCCCTTCAAGGCCCTTGCTCATAAACGACACCTTTCTATCTATAGTAATCCTAGACGGTTTGGGAAGAAGGTGGTAATGCTTGCGCGCAGCTACGCTGCGCGCAAGCACTACCTGCGCGCTACAACCTATGTAGGATTGCTAGGTGTAGCACCCTGGCGGTTATCTTCCTTTATCCTATAACCATACAGGTCACAGTGCGTTTGATCCCTTCCACGCTATGGATCTCGTTCATCACGAGACGACCGATATTGCGTGGATCGGGTGTCTGCACTGTAGCGATAATATCGTAGGGGCCGGTCACCGCGTCTACAGCGGCCATGCCGCTGATAGCGCGCAGCGCGGCGAGCACAGCGGCAACTCGCCCGGACTCGGCTTCGATTAAGACATACGCTTTTGACTCCATCGCGACACCTCCACGTCGAGGTTACAGGTTACAAGTTACAGGGCGAGCGCATTGAGAAGCCTTCTGAGCACAAACCCTTACGAAACCAGCGGTTAGCGACAGTATAGCATAGGCGCACAGGCTGTCACCTGTCACCTGTCACCTTTCGCCTCAGTTCCGTCGCCACTCGTGAATATTCCAGGTGAGCGGCGCGGTGGGGTCGGAGCGTGGGCCGCTGAGGGTGGGGCTAGTGAGCACCAGGCTAACGCGCTGAAAGAGCGGAAGCACCGGCAATTCCTGGGTGAAGAGTTGCTGCTGGCGAATATAAGCGGCTTCGCGCTCGGCACGATCGAGCGCGGTAGTAGCAGTACGGATGGCTTTATCGGCCTCGAAGAAGCACCAGCCAGCGAAATTATTGCCCGTCCAGCCGTTGCCTTCGTTCGGCACACCAGCGCAGCTCCAGCGCTCCCAGCCGCGTGGAGTCGGGGAGCGATCCAGGCAAAAGCGCAAGCTCAAACTGACGGCGATAGAGCGGCCCGTCGCTGCCGTAGAGTTGGTCGCTCGGCAGCGGGACGATATCGATGCCCAGGCCAATTGCGGCCATGTCGGCACGGAAGCGCTCGGCGGCGGCCAGCCGCAACGCTGAGCCATCGGTCGTGTAAAGGCGCAGCGTGGCCGTAGTGCCCGAGGTCTCGCGCAGGCCGTCGGCATTGGTATCGACGATACCAGCCTCGTCGAGCAGGCGTTTGGCGGTCTCGGGATCATACGGGTACCGTGTGAGCTGATCGGCGGGGGCGGCGGCCCATTGGCCGGGCACGATCCAGCTATCGAGCGGGTTACCGGTATTGCCGAGCAATGTGGCGATCATGCCCTGGCGATCGGTGCCGTGCGCAATCGCACGCCGCACGCGGATGTCCTGCAGCAACGGCACATCCAGGTTAAAATCGAGGTGCTCCCAGATCGGGTTGGGCATAGCACTTAGAGCCAGGCTCGTATCGCCCTGAGTTGCGTTAAACAGCTCCGGCGTCGGCTGCTCGATCAAGGCAACGTCGACACTGCCGCCAGCCACCGCCCCACGCAACATCTCGGTATCGTCGCGGAAGACAAAGATAATCGTCTCGACGCTGGTAGGCAGGGCAGTGGCGTAGGGGCTGCGCGCGAGGCGAATGCTGCCCGCCTCACGCTCCTCGACCTGGTAGCGCCCGTACCCAACCGGCGCACGTGCGAAGTCGCTCTCGAACAGTTCTGCTGCATCAACCTCGGCGAGCAAATGGCGTGGCAGCGGTGTCCAGAACGTGGTGATATAGGCCGGGTCGGTAAAGTCGGGTTTGAGCACAGCACGCGTGGTGTGCTCGTCGATCTGCTCGTAGCGGTCGAGCAGCGCCAACCTGGCGTTCGCCTCCTGGCCGAACGCACCGCTGCGCGCCAGTTCGTACGCGAAGAGCGAATCGGCGGCGGTGAGCGGCGTGCCATGGCCCAACGTAGCGCCGGGTTCCAGCGATAGGTCACACTGAGCTGCTGCACCTGCGTCAGCGTCTCGGTAGCGGTTGTCGTCACCACACCGGTCGCGTCGAGGTAGAGCTGCGTAGTTGTCAGCTGCACATCGCCATTCGCAAAGCTGGGCACCGTCATCAGCACGCCGGTGGTGGTATATATATAGTTGACGGCCAACAGCGGCGCGGGAAAGAGCAGTTCGCTCACCGGGGCGGCCACGCGCTCGGCGGTAGTATCACGGTGGTAGGGCAACAGCGAGGCGGGTTCGTCGGGGAGGCCAATACGCAATGCAGCAGTGGCGGGCAGGGGCGATGGAGCTGAAGCACTGGGCGCAGCGGTAGGCGGTGGAAGGGTGCCAGTTGGCAACTGGCGCGCGCCGCCTTCGATCTGGCAGGAAGTAAGCGCAAAGAGTAGGCCGAGGGCTATAAGTCGTTGCAGACGCTTCATAGTTTGCCGGATGGTTTAAACCTTGTATACTACAGGGTACAGGGTATAGTAGAGTCAGGCTATGATAGCCTGCACTAAGACCATAATTGTAGTATATACGATGTTAAAAAATCTATGGTTATGTTACTCTCGGCAGAGACGCTGCCGGTCAATCAGTTTTTAAATATGGCAACGGCTCGCGACAGGAAAGCGGGCGATAAGCTCTACAAAGAGGGCCGGGCGACTTTGCTGCGAGCCGACGGCCACAACGCGACGCTACGCGTCGACGACGGCCAGCAGACCCATGAGTGTGTCTTTCAGTTGCTGCCGACACGTCAGGTTTCGGCGGCCTGTACCTGCACCCCCGCCTACACCTGGTCGTTCTGCCAGCACCGGGTAGCGGCGGTGTTGGCGCTGCACGATTATCTGGCAGAGCACCCGCCGAGCATGTGGCGCGCAGTGCTTGAAGAGGCCACACGCCCAACTACACGGCGCGGCGTGGCGGCATCGCAGGCGGCGATCGTCTTTAATCTTGATGTAACCCATGGCAACTGGAGCGTGGTGCCTTATACGCTGGCGGCACGCTACATACCGCCAGGTACACGGCGCGACCGCGACTCGCTTGTGGATTTTATTCAGCAAAAGGGTTTGCAGCGCGAGGCGCGACCGCTGAGCCAGCGCGTGAGCCCCAACGCCTACCCGCAGGTGGCACCGGAGGCGATCGCTGCTGCTAATCTGGCATTAACTGCAAATAACAGTTACAGTGGTTACTACGGCTACGGCTCTAGCAGCAACACTAGCAGTCGCTCGCTCGATGATACGATCCTCGCCCTGCTCTCGCACTGTGTGGTGTTTAGCGGTAGCGCTGCCGAACCTTTGCAACAGCGTTGCGGGTGCGCAGCGCGCCGGGCAAACTCGAACTCGAGCTGAACCGGCGCGGCGATCATCTTGCCCTCGAGTGTTTCGTTGTTATCGACGACGAGCGCCTGCCCGTCGATCAGAACCTTTCTGTGTTGAACGAAACGCCGCTCTGGGTATTGCTCGGCGACACGCTGCTGCCGCTCGATGATCCGAGCGGCAACGCCTTTGCGCTGCTCGATTTTCCCCAGCTCAACATTCCCATCGCCGACCAGGACGATTTTCTCGACACCTTTCTGTTGCCGCTGGCCGAGCGGGTGACGGTGCGCGGCGATATGTTGGAATGGCAGGAGATCGACAGCGATCCGACACCGCGGCTTTACCTGAGCGAGGCCGAGTCGGAGCTGCGCGCCGATTTGCAGTTCGCCTACGATAATTATGTGCTGCCCTATGAAAAAGGCCTACCGGCTTCCAGCACACGGCGCAGCCAGGAGGGCTTGCAGCTTGCTCAGATCAAGCGCCGCCCTGAAGCCGAGCAAGCGGCTTGGCAGAGTCTCAGCAACTACGGCTTAAAGCGCGGCGACGCGCCAGCGCAGTTTTTGCTACGCAAGAATATGGCCGCGATCGATTTTCTCGCGCGCCAGGTGCCGAAGCTGCTTGCCGAGGGCTTCGAGATCTATGGCGAAGAAAATCTCAGCACAGCCCGTATCAACCGCGAGCGGCCCAAAATCAGCTTCAAGGTCAGCTCCGGCATCGACTGGTTCGATGTGCAGGCCAACGTGATGTTTGGCGAGCAGGCTGTGCCCTTCAAGCTCTTCAAGCGCGCGCTGCGGCGACGCGAGAAGTTTATCAAACTGGCCGATGGTTCGCTCGGCGTGATCCCCGAGGAATGGATCGACCGCTACCGCACACTGATCAATCTTGCCGAAGAGCAGGACGATGGCCTGCGTGTCTCCGGCCATCATCTTACGCTGCTCGAAGGTGCTCTGTCTGAGGCCGACGCCAGCGCCACCGATGCAGCCTTCGAGGAGCGCCGTAGCCGCCTGCGCGCCTTCCAGCAGATCGACAACAGCCAGCCACCACCGCAGCAGTTTCACGGCGAGCTGCGCCCCTATCAGAAAGCCGGTTTCGACTGGTTGCACTTTCTCCACGAGTATCATTTCGGCGGCATTCTGGCCGACGATATGGGCACCGGCAAGACGCCAACTACCCTGGCTTTTTTGCAGTCCTTGCACGAGCGCAACCCGCTGCAACCCGCCAGCCTGATTGTGATGCCGCGCTCGCTGCTGTTTAACTGGGAGCGCGAAGCGCAAAAGTTCACGCCGCAGCTGCGCACGTATATTCACGCCGATCAGGGTCGTATTAACGATCCAAGTGCCTTCGGCCATTATGATCTGGTCTTCACCACTTATGGCGTACTGCTGCGCGACATCGAATTACTGCGCGGGTATCGCTTTCACTACGCGATTTTAGACGAGGCGCAGGCGGTCAAAAATCCGCTCGCCGAGACGTCACGCGCTGTGCGCTTGCTCAACGCCGAGCATCGGCTCACGCTTACCGGCACACCGGTGGAGAACTCAACGCTGGAGTTGTGGTCGCAGTTCGCCTATTTGAACCCCGGCCTGCTCGGCAATCTCGATTTCTTCCGCGAGGAGTTCGTCAACAAGATCGAGCGCCAACAAAGCGAAGAAACCGCCACGACGCTGCGTAAGCTGGTGTACCCGTTTATTTTGCGTCGCACGAAAGACCAGGTAGCGCTTGATCTGCCGCCGCGCAGCGAGGAACTACTGATCTGCGAGATGGAGCCAGCGCAGCGCAAGCTCTACAACCAGCAGCGCGACTACTACCGCGACTTGCTGCTCGGCCTGATCGAAGAGGAAGGGCTCGACGATACACGGCTGAAGATATTGGAAGGGTTACTACGCCTGCGCCAGATCTGCAACCACCCGCGGCTGGTCGAGCAGACGCATCGTGGCAGCTCGGGCAAGTTCGAACTGCTGATCGAGACCTTGCAGACGCTGCGCGCTGAGGGCCATAAAGCACTGATCTTTTCGCAGTTTGTGCAGATGCTAACGCTGATCCGGGCGGAGTTCGACGCACGCGGCATTCCCTATGCCTACCTCGATGGCTCAACGCGTAAACGCCAGGAAGAGGTCGACCGCTTCCAGAACACGCCTGAGCTGCCCTTCTTCCTGATCAGCTTGAAGGCCGGCGGTGTCGGCCTCAACCTCACGTCTGCCGATTATGTCATTCACGTCGACCCGTGGTGGAACCCGGCGGTGGAGATGCAGGCCACCGATCGCACGCACCGCATCGGCCAGACGAAACCGGTTTTCGTCTACAAACTGATCACGCGCGATTCGGTGGAAGAGAAGATCGTGCAGCTGCAAGACCAGAAACGTGCGCTGGTCTCGCAGCTGATCTCGGCGGAAAGTAGCTTCTTCAAAGCGCTCACGCGCGATGATGTTGACGTACTGTTTAGTTAAAAAAGTGGGTGTCCGTTTTACTGGCTTTGCCAGTAAAACGGACACCCACTTTTTAGATATTCGTCACGACACCGGGTGTGATCACGGTGTTGATCACATTCTGGCGGCCATCGGCGCGCGTGATGACCACGGTATAGTTGCCGGGCGGCAGATCGACCGCACCATACCAGCCGTCGGCGGAGGCGAAAATATCGCGCAGCCAATTGCCGTTATGGATGATCGTCACCTTGGCGTCGGCAGCGGTCTGACCGTCGACCGTAGCGATGCCTTGCAGGTGGCCGGCGCTGGGTGCGAAGACCCAGGGCCACTGCGGCGCACGGGCTGGCTGGGCGAAGACACTGCCGCGCAGCTGATCCATAAAGGCACGGCGACGCTCGAAACCGCCACCGGCGATCGGCTGATCGTAGGAGAAGAAGGCCACACCCGACAGATAGCGCCCCTGCTCGTCGGGCTGCACCGCGCGCTGGATCTGTGCGATATTCTGCTGCGGCGAGTTGAGCCAGTTGCCGATACCGACCACAATGGCGCGCGCCCGGTATGTTGGCGGTCGAAACGCAGCCAGCCATCGTACCAGGCGCGATGGCGATCGTTACCTTCAGCAAAATAGTGCATCGGCACGGCGAAATCGAGGATGCCTTCCTCTAGCCACGCCTTCCAATCTTGGAAACTTGGCGGTAGGCCGCCGAATTCGGCCAATCGCCATCGTAGTAGCTGCCGATGCGCCCCAGGTGATGGTCGCCGCGCTAACCTGAATACGAGGGTTAAGCGCCTTTGCACGGATGTAGAGCCGCCGTGCCGTCTCGCTCACACGATCGCGCCGCCATTGGCTCCAGGCCGCATCGCTGGGCGCGGGGCGACTATCGAGCGGGCGGCCGTTGGCGCGGTTGAACCGCTCCACGCTGACCTGATTGTAGCCATAATCCTCGCCCGCGTAACGAATGTAGTCCCAGTGAATGCCATCGATCTGCGGGTACTGCTGGATGAGGTTTTGCACCACCTGTTCGAGATA
>JAAUTF010000305.1 GCA_012031775.1 Candidatus Altimarinota bacterium
AGGCCAAGTTGGAGGGCGAAAACTGCCCTCGATCGTCCTGCCCACGAAGGAGCGACGTTGTTGTCGATGATGGGGCGATCCTTTCACGAATATCTGCCTTTAGACAAGATTTCAGCAGAGGATACGAGATTGCCAGTGCTCGGCAGCTCTGCCATCGAGCACTGGCAACAAGATATACCTAGAAACCTGCTGAACGATTGCTACAGCCCTTCGAGATACTGGCGCTGCGGTGTGCGGTGGGCAGCATCGGCGGCTACTTTCGAATAGAGCTGCTCGGCGAAGTCGTGGATATCGGCGGCTCGGATCGAGCGCACGAGGGCCACTTCGTCGGCGGAGAGCTGATGCTCGTCGGTAGCAAGGGCGGTATCGGGGGTGGTGATCAGCGCTCTGGCAAACATCGGGTTACTCATCGCGCGGCAGATCAGCCGGTTCAGCTCGCGATGCCTAGTCGGCAAGCGCAGATCGAAGTGTAGCATGGTGAGATCCTCGCATCGTAGAGAAGAGAAACAGGGTTACCCCGGCGATGAGGACAAAATCACCCAGGCTCCAGATCGCGACGTGGTGGAGGCCGGGGAGCACGATGCGATCACCGAGAAAGGCGAGAACTGCTTGATCGTCGTAGAGGGCGATGTTTTTTGACAGCGGCACTTGTACACCGGCCACAACCGGGACACCATGCGACGCCAGCACCTGATCGGGCGACACGGGCATCAAGCCGCCATTGGCGAACATCACGATCATGTTAAGCGCTGCGCCGCAGCCGGCGATCAGCAGGCCACGCTGGGCACGGTTAGCGTAGCAGAAAGCCATAAGCAGGGCGATCGTCGTGAGAAGAGCTGGTTGCCGCAGGGCTGGCACGCAGACGCCTACTACCTGAGCCAGGGCCGCAAGTGGCGGTGCCCAGGCCCAGGCGAAGCGATGATCGAGCAGGCGCTGCAGGCCCGTGGTGCCGAAGCGGAGGGTAAAGCCAGCGAGCAGCAGTGCAAGGACGATCGTGAGAACGAACACTACGAGCCTCCCACCATGGGGGCGATCGAGCGAATGCCGAAGTCATCGGGCGCGCCACCGGCGAGCATAAGCGCGAGCACAACCCCAACCACGGCGATGACACGGGCGACTGTTTTGCGGCTCATTGTTGGCAAACCTCCATAGAAGAAAAAAGTGTATGGGGTAAGCCTATCTGCTGGCAGTCAGTTCATAGTCAGTACAGGGTCAGCGGAATACTGATGGGGGATGGCACATTACAGGTTGTCGGCAGACCGTTGGGCTGTGCGATATAGCAGTGCGATACTTACGAGCATTTTGTCGTAATCGGGTAGCTTTGCTACCCGATTACGACAAAATGCTCATATTCCGCTTAATTATTCAGTACTTTTTGGTAGAGCGAAGCGGCCTCTGATGCGGGGGAAATGTCGAGGCCAAGCTCGTTGTTGAGGAGCTTACGGAGGGCGTGATACTGCTCGATCGCAGCGGCGCGATTGTTGAGGGCGAGCTGGCAGCGCATCACGGCGCTATGGGCGGCCTCTTGCAGCGGGTCGGTCGCGAGCATGCGGCGGTAGAGGATGAGCGCTTCGCTAAAAGCACCGTTATCTTCAGCACTTGCAGCAACGCGCTGCAAGGCGCCTAGATAGCGCTGCTCAAGATGAGAGCGCAGGCTACTGCTCCAGGTGTTTTCCGATGAGCGGAGGAAGGGCCCCTGGTAGAGATCGGTCGCCTCGTGCAGGAGTTCAACAGTATTGTTGGCGGTCAGTTCAAAAAAGCGATCGAGATCGTAATCGACGCGAACGCAGCTGCGGTCGATTTTATAGATCTGGCGTCCCTGGAGCACGATCAGGTCGGCGGGCAGTGCTTTGCGCAGCTGATAGACAGCGGTTTTGAGAGCACCGCGGCTCTGGTCGTCGGGAAGCTCAGGCCATATCGCATCGCGCAGCAGTTCGGTGCTCCCGCCGCCGGGTTGGCGAGCAAAAAATGCAGCACTCGCGCGCGCGCGCCCAGCCGATCTCCACGGGCTGGCCGTTGACGAGGATCTGCTCGCTGCCCAGCGAGCGCACGGTGAGCAACGGCCGGTGATCGTCTGCGCTCAGCATCTGGCCGAGGACGAGCACATTTTGCTGGTGGTGACGCCAGACAAGCGCCTGCGACCAACCAGATGTATGGGCGAAACGCAGCAGAGCAGGCATACTCATGGCCTCGGCGATCAGGAAATCATTGTGGCCGAGGAGTGCAGCGTTGGTGCTGGCCTGTTCGAGGGCGGCAACCACGGCGGCGGGGTTGCCGGGCGGGCTGCTATGTGCGTAGGCGAGCGTCAGATAGGCTAGGGCGCGGGCGTGGTTATGGCCTGTTCCGGCAGCGGCCAGCGCCTGTTCGGCGAGGCGCAGCCCGGCGAGACGATCGGCGCGCCCGATAGCGATACGCGCCTGCAACCGTAAGAGCGCGGCTGCGTGCTGCTCGGCGACAGTGAGTGGCAGCCGGGTGATCGCGTTTTCGGCGACCTCATAGCGGCGCTGGCGCACCAGCAGCTGGATACGCGCCAGTTCAAGGTAGGTCATCAAATAGGCGCTACCGCCAGCCTGGCGTGCCTCGTTGTAGGCCTCCTGGGCCTGGTCGAGCAGGCCAAGATCGCTATAGAGATCGCCAAGACTAACGAGCACAAGCGATTGATGGACGGCGGTGCCAAGCTCCTGGGCGTAGCTGAGCGCCTGGCGCAAGGTAGCATAGGCAGCGCGATAGTCGCCGAGCAAATGTTCGGCCACACCACGGCTATTCAGCGTAAGGGCGCGGCGACCGATGTTATTGGTGATCGACCAATAGGCATCTGCACGGCTGTAACACTCGGCGGCGCGAGCAAGCTCGCCGATCTCGCGGTAGGAGATCCCGAGATCTTGCTGAATCAGGGCAACGGCGTAGAATCGCCGCGCTGCTGCTCAAGCAGCAGCGCTTCTTTGAGCAGTTCGATCGAGCGCGCCGGATTGCCGGCGCGCAGCTCGCAGGTAGCGAGCACATTAAGTGCGGCGGCACGTTGTGCATCGTGACGCGCCACATCGAGCGCTCGTGCGCCGTGCTGAACAGCAGCGTTATAGCGCCCGGCCACCCGTTCGATCTGCGCGCGTAGTAACCAGAACACCGGCTCATCATCGGCGCCAAGACGTTGCTGGGCCACATCGGCGAGCGCTTCGGCTTCGTGAATGAGCCCGCGATTGAGCGCGATGCGAGCCTTGAGCGTGAGCAGCGGCGCGTCGAGTGCATCGAGCGTTAATTCGGCAAACCAGCGCTCAAGGGTCTCGATGCGCCCGCTAGCGTACATCTCTTCACCGCCGAGGCGCAGCACGTCGCAAGCACCAGCGGTGTCGCCGCTGCGGATGCATATGTCGAAGGCCTGGCTCCAGCGTTTCTCGCCGCAGGCGTAATCGGCCACAGCACGCGCGACCTGACGAAACGCACCTGGGTCGGTGCTGGCGAAGCGTTCCTGCAGAAATTCGCGAAACAGCGGGAGATAGCGATAGGTGCCAGGCGCGATCTCGACGATAAAATTGCGGCGGCGCACGATCGCATCGATCATTGTTGCCGAGTCGCTGCGGCCAAGCACGCGATCGCAGTGTTCGGCGACGAGTTCGTCGAGCAAGGAGCTCGCAAACATAAAGGTGCGAATAGCAGCGGGCTGCTGGTCGAGGACTTGTTCGGCAAGGAAGCGATAGATCTGCCGTTCACCGCCGCGGTTGAGCAGCGAAGCCTGGGCGCTCGTATCGGCCTGGGCAGCGAGCAAGATGCCGGCGATCCAGCCATTGGCGCGTTCGGCGAGGGCGGCCGCTTGGTCGAGCGGGATCGCGCGATTCAGCTCCAGGCTCAAAACAGCGCTCACTTCATCGGCGGTGAAGCGCAGTAACTCTTCGTCGATGCCCGCCATCTGGCGGCGTGCCGCGAGCAACATCAGATCGGGCAGGCTTGGGTAGATGCGTGAGGCGAGCACGACGCGGCAGTTCTGACAGCGCACGAGCAGGGTGGCGAGAAAGTCACTAATATCTTGCACGCCATCGACAAGGTGCCAATCGTCGATCACCAGAATGAAGGTCTGGCCGATGGCGTAGATCTCGCGCAAGACACTGGCCGCAGCGGTGGCAAAGGGGGTGAGGCTGGTTCCCGCGAAGAGCGCAGCGCTGGTGCTTAGCGCGCCGGGAAAGACTTGTTCGACGGCGGCGGCGATATAGGCGAGAAACTGCCAGGGATCGATATCGTACTGATCGAGGCTATACCAGGCGAGCGGCAGCTCACGCTGCGCATGGGCAAACTCGACGAGCAGCGTGGTCTTGCCGTAGCCAGCCGGTGCCGTAATGGTGACGAGCCGCCGCGTGGTCAGACCGCGCAAGCGCTCGATCAGACGCGGCCGTGCCACGGCGGCATCGCTACGCTGGGGGACACGAATTTTATAATCGAAGTCTACATGCATGGCCGTCGGTGTTGGCCAATTGGCTACCCCCAAGAACGGGATAGGATTGTACCACAACACTGACGAATAAAGCTCTAAGGACAAGGCAGAATTCAGGGTCAGCGTTCAGCAAACCAGCCGGGTATCAAGAGCCAGCGGGGCGAGTATAGTTGCCGATCATTTCGCCGCGTTGTACGTGTTCGCCCTGCGGATTCCGCTCAAGGCCCAGGGCAGGGAAAAGCAGTTCGGCGGTGCGATAGCATTCCTCCAGATGCGGGTAGCCGGAGAAGATGAATGTGTCGATGCCGAGCGCGGCGTACTCCAGCATACGCGTCGCGATGGTGCTCGGAGTGCCGACGAGGGCGGTGCCAGCACCGCTGCGCACAAGGCCGACGCCTGCCCAGAGGTTTGGGCTGATCTCGAGTGCGGCGCGGCTGCGCCCATTGAGGGCGAGCATACGCTGCTGGCCATGGCTGTCGTAGCGGCGTAGGGTGCGCTGGGCACTCTCGATCGTCTCGTCATCGACATAGCGGATGAGATCATCGGCAGCGCGCCACGCTGCTTCGTCGGTCTCACGCACGATGATATGCAGGCGGATGCCGAAACGCAGTGCGCGCCCGTGCGCTTGGGCGCGGGTGCGGATATCGGCGATCTTTTCCGCAAGCTGGGCCGGTGGCTCGCCCCAACTGAGGTAGAGATCGCAGTGGCGGGCGGCGACGGCGTGTGCCGCAGGCGAGGAGCCGCCAAAGTAGAGCGGCAAGGCGCTGCCTTGCAGTGGCGGCCAGGCTAACTGCGCGCCGCGCACGTCGAGGTGTGCGCCGGGAAATGTCACCTCATCACCGGCCGTCAGGCGGCGAAAGATAGCCAGAAATTCATCGGTGACAGCATAGCGTTCATCGTGGCTGAGGTGAACGCCATCGCCTGCGAGTTCCACCGGATCGCCGCCGGTGACGACATTAATTAGCAGCCGCCCGCCAGAAAGACGATCGAGGCTCGACGCCATGCGCGCGGCGAGCGTGGGTGAGATCAGGCCAGGGCGTACGGCGACAAGAAATTTCATCTGTTGCGTGAACGGTACCAAGGTCGAGGCGACCACCCAGGCATCTTCGCAACCGCGCCCAGTGGGTAGCAGCGCGCCGACATAGCCGAGCGAGTCAACGGCCTGGGCGATCTGGCGCAAATATGCCGCGTCGGTGACACGCCCGCCAAGGCCGGTGCCAAGATAGCGTCCGTCGCCGCCGGTGGGAATGAACCAGAAGATATTCATAAGCGACTCAATTCGTATCGAGTAACTCTACACGTTTTGTGAAAATGGTGTGGGGGTGCTGGCGGCGTAGCCGCCAGCACCCACGTGGCCTCTCACACAACACGGTGGCCAAGCAGCACCCCACGTGGCCTCTCACACAACACGGTGGCCAGTTTAAGCAACGCTGCCAGCCTGGCCACCGGACAAGCCCTAGTTAAGGGCTGCGATGAGCAGCTGCTGGGCTTCGGCCAGGGTGGCATCGGTAGCAGGGAAGTAGCCGACAGCGACGATCTCATCATTGACATTCTGCAAATAATAACTCAGAAAGGCGGCGGCAGCAGGATGTGCTTTAAGATCGCGCGGGCTGCTATAGACAAAGAGCGGGCGCGCAAGAGGATAACTGCCGTCGGAGACCGTGTCGCCGCCGGGGACAACCGCGCCGCTACCGCCATCGATCGCCAGGGCGCGCAGCCGCTCACCTTCTTCCTGGAAGTAGGCATAACCAAAAAAGCCGATCGCGTTGGGGTTAGCCTCGATACCGCGCACAAGCTCGGTATCGAACTCGCTAAGCACTGCGCCCTCCAGGCTAGCCAGGGCATCGCCCTCGCCATCGAGCACCGTCTCGACAAAATAGTCGAACGTGCCGCTGTCGGTGCCGGGGCTAAAAACAGCAATTGGTTCAGCAGGAAAACTTGCGTCTACCTGATTCCAGCTGCGGGCCTGGCCGCTGAAAATTTGCGCGAGCTGATCAAAGGTGAGCGACTGGGCAAAGGTATTCTGCGGGTTGACGACGACGGCGAGCGCATCGATGCCCACGGGGAAGCGATCGGCTCGCGTCCGACAGCCTGGCAGGCGGCGATCTCCTCGGCGGTGATTGCGCGGCTGGCATTGACGATATCGATCTCGTCGCCGCTGCAGAAGAGGTCTAGGCCGCCGCCAGTTCCAGTGATCTTGACATCGATCTGCGCGCGCGAGCCCTCACTAGCGAACAGTTCGGCGATACGTGCCGTCAGCGGGTAGACTGTGGACGAGCCGGTGATCTCGACTGGGCCGTTGATCGTTGCGGGATCGATCGGGGCGAGCGTGCCACCGCTGATCAGGCTGGTCGCGGGGTCGCTCGCTGGTGACTGACCACAAGCGCTTAAGGCCACCAGGATGAAAACCAACGGGGCGATCGTACGTGTTATGCGATACATGGGGTTCCTCCTCCTCACCACTCCGGCATACCACAGTGACACTAAGACATATGCATTATGCCATGACCGCAGGCTGTTTTGCCGCCCTGCACGCAGGGCAGCGACAATGTCGCCTGCGGTGAGGGTTTGCTTGACAGCCCCTGCTTGCACGCTTATACTTACTAGCGTTCGTATCTGTGAAAGAATTTCAATATGGTGAACGCTGTAGCTGGAGAAGAGCTTGTGCGCGCAATGTCAAATCCGCTGCGCGGGT
>JAAUTF010000306.1 GCA_012031775.1 Candidatus Altimarinota bacterium
TGCTGACTATACCCTGGTAGCGCTCCCCGTGCGGCACGAGCCGGAGCCTGCGTTTGGTCTCGCTCAGATGCTGCAGGTAGATCGCCAGGTGTGCGGCGGGCATGTATTCGCTCGCACGGTCGGGCCATTCGATTAAGCACACGCCATCGCCCTGCCAGAGTTCGTCGAGGCCGATCGTGCGTAGCTCGCTCTCGTCGGCGATCCGGTAGAGATCGACGTGATAGATCTTCATGCCGTGCCAGCGCGGCCCGGCACGGTACTCGTTCACCAGCACAAAGCTCGGGCTATTGACCATGTCGCTCGATTCGAGCCCGCGCGCCACACCCTTCGCCAGGTGGGTTTTGCCGACACCGAAATCGCCACGCAGCAGGATGAGATCGCCCGCAACGAGTAATTCGCCCAGTCGCTGGCCGATCCGTTCGGTCTGCGCCGGGCTATGGCTGATAAAATCGAGTTCGTGCGCCGCCTGCGCGGCAGAGAGCGCGCCAAGTTTCATAGCGTTTGTATTCTAGCATAGAGCAGAAATCAGGAGTCAGAAGTCAGGAGTCAGAATAGGGCGTCTTGCAGTCGATGTCTGCTACAATAGTGAGAGCCTCACCGTAGTTCATAAGGAACCGCTTGATGGATGTGCGAACTTCCCGTTGGTTTGGCTTATTACTCGTCTTGATTTTGGCTGCGTGTGGCAGCCAGAGTGTTGTGCGCCCAGATCCCACTGTTGTCGCCGAACGCAGCGATGTGGGCTCCGATCAGGGTGACCAGCCAACAGCGCATACGCCGCGCCCGCTCGCCCTAGTACCTAGCGCTCCTGCGGCGCATGCGAGCACAGTGCCAACCCTGAGCTATCGCGTGGTCAATGTCTTTCCCCACGATCCTGCCGCCTTCACCCAGGGCCTGATCTACCACGCGGGCCAACTCTACGAGGGCACCGGCCTGAACGGCGAATCCTCGCTACGCCGGGTCGATCTCGCAAGCGGCGAAGTGCTGCAGCGCATCGACCTGCTGCCTGAATATTTCGGTGAGGGTATCGCACTCTTCGGCGACCGTATCTACCAGCTCACCTGGCAGAACCAACTCGGTCTGATCTACGACCGCAGCAGCTTCGCCCAGGTCGGTCAGTGGACGTATGAAGGCGAGGGTTGGGGCCTGACCCACGACGGCAGCCAGTTAATTATGAGCGATGGCACCGATACACTGCGTTTTCTCGATCCTCAGACGCTGGCCGTGCAAGGCCGTGTGCAGGTGCGCTACGAAGGCCAGCCGGTCGTACGGCTCAACGAGTTGGAATATATCGATGGCCAGGTCTATGCTAACATCTGGCAGACCGACCGGATCGCCCGCATCGACCCAGAGAGCGGCGCGGTGACGGCCTGGATCGATCTGACGGGTTTGCTGCCGCAGGGGGAACGCCTGCCAAACACCGATGTGCTCAACGGTATCGCCCACGACCCGGCCAGCGGGCGCATCTTCGTCACCGGCAAGCGCTGGCCGAAGTTGTATGAGATAGAATTGATCGAGCCGCAGGCGGCGGTGTTTTTACCTATTGTTCGATTGTGAAGTGTGACGCCTGAAACGTGAACCTGTACTTCGCGAAGCTGTTCGGAGCACTTCTCTAGCGGTGGTCAGATCGATTGAGCCCAATCAGGGTGCCCAAAGCGCATGACAATGCGCTCGCGCTTCTGCATCCTGACTTCTACTGTAATGTACCAAGGAGCTATTTTGTGCATCTGCCTCATCGTGTTACTTGTATCGTCCTTATGACACTCGCGCTCAGCGCTTGCGGCCAGAACGCCCTGCGACGAGTGCTGTGGTTGAGCCAACAATCGCATCGACAGCCGTTGCCGATGTGGCAGCAACAGGAGAAAGTACGTCCGTGAGTAGCAGTAGCGCCCCACAGTCTAACAACGCCAGCACGACCAGCAGCGGCCTTCAGTACACCGAGGTCAGCGCTGGCAGCGGCGCAAGCGCCAAGGCCGGAGATGTCGTATCCGTCCACTACACTGGCACACTCGCCGACGGCACCAAGTTCGACAGTTCGTACGATCGCGGTGAGCCGATCACCTTTCAGCTCGGGCGCGGCATGGTCATCCCCGGATGGGACGAGGGCATCGCCCTGATGCGCGAGGGCGGCAAAGCCAGGCTGGTTATCCCGCCCGATCTGGCCTATGGTGCGGCGGGTGCCGGTGGTGTCATCCCGCCTAATGCCACGCTGACATTTGAGGTCGAATTGGTGAAGATCCAGTCTGGCGCGCCGCCGCCCCTACCACTATCGAGGAGGGCGATCTCACCACTACGCCGAGCGGTCTGAAATACTACGATTTCGTAGTCGGCGATGGCGCGCAGCCCCAGCAGGGCCAGACAGTAGTTGTTCACTATACCGGTTGGCTGGAAGATGGCACACAGTTCGATAGCTCGCTCAATCGCGGAGAGCCCTTCGAGTTCACCCTTGGCGCGAGCCAGGTGATCAAGGGCTGGGACGAAGGCCTGGCCACAATGAACGTCGGCGGCAAACGCCAGTTGGTGATCCCTGCCGAGCTCGGTTACGGCAGCCGTGGCGCTGGCGGTGTGATCCCGCCCAACGCAACGTTGATTTTTGAGGTTGAGTTGGTTGGCGTCAAGTAGTATGTTAGATGGCGAAGCAAAGGGCTATGGAACCTGAGAACTTTGGAACCATAGGACTACAATTCGTTTCTTCATGCTCCTGGTTCCAACGTTCAGCGGTTCCAACGTTCCAAATTTCTCCATAGCGGAGCAAATGATGAAAATCGAGCGGATCGAACTGCGGCGCATTGCGTTGCCATATGTGGCACCTTTTGAAACAAGTGGCTGGCGCGAACTGGCGAATCATTCGGTGCTGGCACGGATCACAGGCGAGGGCTGTGAGGGATGGGGCGAAGCGCCGGTCGGGACAGGCCCCTGGTACAACGAGGAAACGTACGCCACCGCCTGGGTGATGTTGCGCGACATCCTGGGGCCGCTGCTGATGGAGGCTCCGCTAGTATCGGCCAGCGTGGTGACAGAGCGCTTTGCGCGCGTGCGCGGCAACCGCATGGCGCAATCGGCGCTTGAGTTCGCCGCCTGGGATCTTTTCAGCACCCGCGACGGCGTCAGCCTCAGCCGGGCGCTTGGCGGCACCGCGATACGGTCGCGGTCGGAGTCAGTGTTGGCATTCAGCCTAGTATCGACGCACTGCTCGATGTTGTCGGCGGCTATGTAGCTCAGGGTTACAGCCGTATCAAGCTGAAGATCAAGCCGGGATGGGATATCGAGCCGACACGGGCCGTGCGCGAGCGCTTCCCTGCTATCAAGCTCCAGGTCGACGCCAACAGCATTTACACGCTCGCCGACGCCACGCACCTGGCACAGCTCGATGCCTTTGATCTGTTGCTGATCGAGCAGCCGCTGGCGCACGATGATATCATCGACCACGCCAAACTGCAGGCGCAGATCACAACACCGATCTGCCTCGACGAAAGCATCGTCTCACCGGAGCACGCACGCTGGGCAATTGAACTCAAGGCCTGCCGCGTGATCAACATCAAGCCAAGCCGTGTGGGCGGCTTGCACGCGGCCAAGCAGATCCACGACCTGGCGCAAGCGGCAGGAATTCCGGTATGGTGCGGCGGCATGCTCGAAACGGGCATCGGACGCGCGAGCAGCGTTGCGCTGGCCAGCCTGTCGAATTTTACGCTGCCCGGCGACATCAGCGCCAGCGAGCGCTACTTCGCCCGCGATATCGTTAGTAACCCCTTTAAGCTGAACAGCGACAGCACGCTCAGTGTGCCGACAAGCCCCGGCAGCGGCATAAAAATCGACGCCGAATTCCTCGACGCCGTAACTCTGGAGCGTATCGAGATTTAAACCCTACCTACCGGCTGCATCTCGAAGTACATCGGAAGACATAGTTCGCCAGTACGTGACCGTGCTGGCGAACGTCAGTTCAGAAACGGTTGGTGCTGGTCAGTGGTGACGGCTGCACCGCCACCACTGACCAGCACCAACCGCTTTTTGAAACCTTGTCTAGGGAATCAGCGAGAACGTCGGTGTGGGCGTTCGCTCAGGTACGCGGCAAACGAATTCGTCCACGATAGCGCGCGAGCGGCGCGTCTGCACAGCGACCGCGTGATCTCCGGCTTTTTCCTCGCCGAGCACGAGCTGTGTACGATAGAGGCCCGAGGCATCGCTGGTGAACGAACCACCAACAGGGCGCGTGTCGAAGGTGAGAATGAGCTCGGTCTCGGGCGGCGCATCACTACCGCTGATCGTAATCGGCACGCCGGGAATACACTCCAGCACCTCGACGCCCGGCAGCAGTGTCGGCGTAGCGGCGACCGTCACGCTCACCGCCGCTGTAGCGCTTGCTGTCGGTGTCGCTAGCGTCGGCGTAACACCGCCGACGGTCGGCGTTGTTGCCCCCGTAGCGGTAGCGGTATTTGTACGTGTGGCGGTACTCGCAGCGGGCGCAGCGGTATCGCTCGGCTGCGTCGTATTTGTCGCGGCTACGGTGCCTGCGGTCTGCGCGCGGACGGTGCCGGTCTGCTGGGCAGCTGCGGTCTGAGTCTGTTTACAGCTCGGATAGCCAGGGTTGCTCGGATCGCTGCAGGCTTGCGTGGTCTGCTGACGGCAGGCCGGGTAGTTGGGCGATCCGGGGCTGCAAGTATCGCCCTGCTGTACCGGCAGCGCGGCTGTCTGCTGCCCGCCAGTCGCGCTAAACAACATCAGAACCAGTAATGCAGCGATACACACAAAGCTCAAAGGCCAGAACAGACTCCGCTGGGACATTGCGACCTCATTCGTGTGGCGGAGGGTACGTCGGGAACACTATACCACTGTTTAGACGAAGCAAGAACCAGTGAAATACCGTGAGAGGCAAAGCTTTGGTTCTACTGCTCCAATGCCTCCCGAAACTGTGTATACGGGCGCGAGCCAATAATTGTGCTGCCGTTAATGTCGAAGACTGGGCGCGCGCGCACCCCAGCAGCGGTGGCAGCATCGTGGTCGGCCTGCACGGCGGCCCGGTAGCGGCCTTCGTCCATTACAGGCAGAAAAGGCCGCTACATCAAGGCCGAGGCCATCGGCGATACGCTCCGCCACCCTGCGCGCATCAGCCGCTACATCGTTCTGCGCTGCGTAAAGCGCCTCGCGCATCTCCCACAATTGGCCCTGATCGCCAGCACACTCAGAGGCCTCGCCCGCCACTAGTGATGCCTGATCGATCTGCACCAGGTGCCGATAAACGATCTTGACCCGCCCATCGCGAACAAAATCCTGGACGATCTGCGGTTCGACTTCCAGCACGTGGAAGGCGCAGGCCGTTCAGAGAAAATCCGAGAACATCGTCAGCGTCACCGGTGCCGCCGGATCGCCAAGCACCGCGTAGCCTTCCGCCGTCTTCGACTGCGGTAGATCGCGGTAGTTCACCGGCTGCGCTGCGACGATGGTCGGCACCTCGGTGGCTGGAACAACTGCCGTCGGCGTCGCTGTCGCACCGGTGCCACAGGCAGCAAGCAGGAAGAGGGCGGCGCAAAGCAAGGGGAGGCGCAGCACAGGCAACATATGACCATTCCTTGTGTAAAAATGACATCGATATTTCACTCTACCACATCTTTATCATCCACCGATACTCTGTAGAAAGAGCATAGCTGCGTCTCCGTCTACACGCCTGCGTCTGGGGGCATCTGCGTTTATCCACCTTTGTCCGATACATTCGGGGTCGCCCGTTTGTTCGTGCCGCTATGGTATAATAAGGCACAGCAATGCAGCAAAGAGGGGTTTATGGCATCGCAATCGCTCTACCGTAAATGGCGTTCGCAAACCTTCGACGAGCTCGTCGGTCAAGAGCATGTCGTGCAGACTTTGCGCAACGCCATCGTCGAAGAGCGCATCGGCCACGCCTATCTTTTCACCGGCCCGCGTGGTGTCGGCAAGACCAGTATGGCGCGCCTGCTGGCCAAGGCGGTTAATTGCCTGAGCCCCGATCCGGCAGCGCGCCCTGCGGCCACTGCGAGATGTGTGTCGCCATCGCCGAGAACCGCGCTGTCGATGTGATCGAGATGGACGCCGCTTCGCACACCAGCGTCGAGGATGCACGCGAGATCATCGAGCGCGTGCAATTCCGGCCCTCTGTGGCGCGCTATAAAGTCTACGTCGTCGACGAAGTGCATATGCTCTCGACAGCGGCCTTCAACGCGCTGCTCAAAACGTTAGAAGAGCCGCCGGGCCATGCGCTGTTTGTGATGGCGACGACCGAGGTGCATAAAGTCCCGGCCACCATCCTCTCGCGCTGTCAGCGTTTTACGTTCACCCGTCACGGCATTGTCGCCACCGCCGGCCATCTGCGAGCTATCGCCGAGGCCGAGGGCATTGTGCTTGAGTCCGGCGTGCCAGAGGCTGTGGCGCGCGCGGCCACGGGCAGTATGCGCGACGCACTTGGCTTGCTTGAGCAGTTGGCCTCATTTGCCAGCGGCCCGGTCTCGCTCGACGAGGTGCAGAGCTTGCTCGGCATGACTGCCGCCGCCGAGGTGAATGCGCTGATCGAGGCCCTGATCGCAAACGATGTCGGTGCAGCATTACGCGCTGTCAACGGGGTTGCCGAGCAGGGTGCCGATGTGCGCCAGTTCACACGCGATCTTGTCGAGCGCCTCCGCGCGCTGATGCTCTACACCGCCGCGCGCGATGCGAGTCTGCTCGATCTGCCCGAAGACGAACTGCGCCTGCTTGAGTCTTGGGCCAGCCAGATCGACACCGCCGCGCTCGTCCACTGGGTGAAGATTCTAAGCAATCTCGATTATCAACTGCGTACCAGCCCGTATGGCCAACTGCCGCTCGAACTCGCTGTCGTTGAGGCACTAGTAACCTCGCTCGATGGCGGCGGTGCGCGTAGCGCAAGGTCGGGCAGTAAGCCCGCGGCAACGCCTGCGCGCTGCCGCCGTCGCTAGCGGATTCGCTCACGCCTGATCCCGTGCCTGGAGGTAGGTCAACTCCCCGATCCCGCTCCACTCCTTGCTTGGCTGAGGAATTTTGTAGGAGCTGTAGACTGGAGGAGAACTCATCTCTGGCGATCTCCGCAACGCTCGCTCGA
>JAAUTF010000307.1 GCA_012031775.1 Candidatus Altimarinota bacterium
GCGCAAGGTCGTAGAGCAGGTGCATAACCTGATGGCGCTCTGGATGGCACTGCGCCGCCCCTGGATGGCCGAACGGCCCTTTTCTACCGCAATGTCGCCCGGCGCTTCTTCCACCAGGCCCCCGCCGACGATGAACTGCTGAAGATGAGCTTCCGCGAGTTCCTGAAGATGGACCGCGACGTAGCCCTGGCCAGCGCGGCCAGCGCCGGGAGCCGCAGATGAATATCGCCCTGGCGCAGCTGCGCACACCAACGCTCTTGATCGCTGGCCGACAGGACGCGATCATGCCACCCGCCGGCACACCCCACGTCGCCGACCCTCATCCCCAACTGCCGCCTCATCTGGTTGGAGCGCTGCGGCCACCTACCCATGATCGAACACCCGGCAGCGTATCAGCAGCTCGTGGCCGCGTTTTTGCGGCAGTAGAGCGTAGAGTAAGAGAACCGAGAACCGAGAACCGAGAACCAGAGCATAGAGCGAAGGAACCAAGGAACCAAGGAACCAAGGAACCAAAGAACCGAGAACCAGAGCGCAGCGCACAGAACACAGAGCGCAGCGCACAGAACACAGCAGCGAACGCACGGCGACATGCTGGGCCTCCTGAATCCTGAATCCTGAATCCTGAATCCTGAATCCTGAATCCTGAATCCTGAATCCTGAAAGGCCGCGCCGATGACCGACGATCTCTCTAGCTACCGCGAGCTGTTTCCCATCACCGAGAAGGCTGCGTTTTTGAGCCACGCCGCCGTGTCGCCGCTCAATACGCGCATCGTTGCTGCGGTGCGCGAACTGGCCGAGTTGAGCAGCAGCGAGCCGCTTATGAAGCTTTTCCCGCAGGTGATGGCGCTGCAGGTCGAGCTGCGCGAGCGCATTCTGCGCCTGATCAACGCGCACGATGTCAGCGAGATCGTGGTGATGCCGAATACTGCCACCGCTATCAACACCATCGCCGCCAGCCTACCGCTACGCACCGGCGATAATATTCTGGTGCTCGATGGCGATTACCCCGCCAATATTTACCCCTGGCAGCAGCTGGCCTACAAAGGCGTGCTCACCAAAGTGGTGCCCACCCGCGATGGCGGCCTCGATCTTAATCTGCTCGAAGCGCGTATCGATCGCCGCACTCGCGTTATCGCGCTGAGCACGGTGATGTTCGCCAATGGCTTTCGCAACGACATCGAAGCGGTTGGCCGTATCTGTAAAGAGCGGGGTATCTACTTCTTTGTCGATGGCATCCAGTCGCTTGGCGCTTTTCCCATGGATGTGCAAGCCTACAATATCGACTTTCTCGCCGCTGGCTCGCAGAAATGGTTGCTCTCGGCCCCCGGAGCCGGTTTCCTCTACATTCGCGCCGAGCGCATGGACGAACTCGAGCCTGGGGCCTATGTTGGCGCGGCCAGCGTCGTCGATTTTATGAACTATCTCGACTACAATCTGACCTTTCCCGCCGGCGCTGAGCGCTTTGCCCTCGGCACGCCTAATTTCTTCGGTGCCAGCGCGCTGCACGCCTCGCTCGGCCTGATCGAAGAGGTCGGCATCGAGCGTATCGCGCATAAGATCGGCACACTCGTCGACGCGCTGATCAACGATTTGAGCGAGCGCGGTTACAGCCTCGGCGCCAGCACGGAACCGGCACACCGCAGCGGCATCGTTGTCGCCCAGGTCGCAGAGCCGCTAGCTGTCTGCGCGCGTCTGGAGGAGGCCGGTGTGATCGCGACGGTGCGCGGCAACGGGGTGCGCTTCGCCCCCCCACTTCTACAATACCGTGGAAGAAGTGATGCGCGTCGGTGAACTGCTCGACGCAGCTGGGTGATATGCTTCTGCTTCGCTCGCAAATGGTTCGTCGCGCGGCCCTGGTTGAAGTGGCCCTGCCGCTGTTGCTGTACGCGTCGTTCGCGCTACTGGTGGGTTGGTTTATGCTGCCCCAGTTCTTCATTGCGATCAGCGGCACAGGCGGCGACCCGCTGCATAATCTGTGGCGGATCTGGCATGTACGCGAGGCGCTGCTGCTGCGCCAGCCACCGCTCTTGGCCCCCAACCTCTATTTTCCGCACGGCATAAGCCTGCTGGTTCACGGCTTGGGGCCGGTGGTCGGCCTCTTCGCCTTGCCCTTCTGGCCTTTTGGTGCCGCAGCGGCGCACAACGCTGCCCTGCTGGTGAGCCTTACGCTGACGGGCTATTGTATGTTTTGCTGGCGCGCGGTCTCCGGCTGCGCTGGAGCGTGGCGCTGTTTGCCGGGCTCGTGCTGCTCACCGCGCCGATGTGCCTGGTTGGCCTCTACGGCCATATGACCAAGGTTTTTCTCGGTGCTGCACCGCTGCTCTTGCTTGGCCTGCATCAGCTCTTCGATCGAAGCCGTCGCGCCTGGCCCTGGGCGCTGCTCGCCGCCGTTTCATTGCTCATTCTGCTGCTGCACAACGGCTACCAGTTCGTCTATGGTGCGCTGGCAACGCTTTTCTTTGGGTTGGCGGCGCTGGTCAGGCCGCGATATACCACGCGCGGTGTTATGTTGCGGCGTTTATTGGTTCTCTCGCTCTGCTGCGCCGTGCTCGTTGGCCCTTTGCTCGCGGCGACCTATCTGGCCGGGCGCGATCCCTTGATCAACACTGATCGCGAAGACGGTCTGGCGTCCGTCTTTCGCATCGATCTGCTGCATTTCCTGCTGCCCGCGCCACAGACCTATTTCTTCCAGCGTTTCTTCGATCGCTTCGATCTGCTCTACTCGCCTTTCCGTATCGAGCAGACGGTGGGGTTAGCCTGGGTTGGTATTGCGCTGACGGTAGTAGCCCTGTTTGCGCGCGGTCAGCTGGCGCTACGCTGGGCGCTCTTCACGCTGTTCTGCCTGGTGCTAGCGCTCGGATCGACACCGCAATTCAACGGCTACCTACCGCTTGGCGAGGCCCCGCAGTGGTGGATGCCGGCTAGTTGGCTGGCCGCGCTGCCCGGCACCGGCTTTATGCGTGTGCCAGGCCGGGTGATGACGATCGGCTTTGTGGGCTTCGCGGTGCTGGCGGCACTCGGTTTACAACACCTGGTGCAGCGCTGGCCGCGCGCCGAAGCGGCGCTTGTTGGCGGCGCAGCGACGCTGCTGCTGCTGACGCAGTGGCAATTGCCGCCGCCGATGCAGGCGCTGCCCACGCTGCCGCCTTTCTACGCACAGCTTGCCAGCGACCCAGAGCGCTACGGCTTGCTCGATCTGCCGCTGATGCCCGTGCCCTTTGCGTTCGGCTATACTCAGGCCTCCGCACCCTACATGGTGATGCAGATGAGCCACAACAAAGGTATTTTTGCTGGCTATATCTCGCGCACCTACGAAGAACACCCCATCCTGCCAGAGATTGTCGAGCACGAAATCCCCGCTGCCAGCGAGATCACCTACAACGGCCAGACGCTCGATGCAGGCCAGACAATGCAGCGGCGGCTGGCGGCCTTCGGCTACCGCTACGTCACCTGGCACAAAACGATCTATCCCGGTGCTACACAGCGCACCCGTGGCCTGCTGATCGACCTTTTTGGCGCGCAGACGCCGCTGCAAGATGATAGCAAGCAGCGCGTGTACGCCCTGGATCCCGCTGCAAGCGTGCATATGCGCTTCGGCGGCGGCTGGTGGCCCAAAGAGCAGAACGGGCGCTGGGCGCAGTCGCCAGCTGAGCTGATCGTGCGCTCGTATACTGCGCGCAGCGTGCAGCTCAGCTTCACGCCCGCCGCACTCTACGATCCGGCGCTGCCCGGGATGCTCGGCAGCAGCGGTCGGCTGCGCATCAGCCAGAACGAACAACCCGTAGCCAACATTCCCGTTCAGGTCGACACCCCCGCCAGCGTTGCGCTCGAACTACCGGCTGGCGAGTCGCGCATCACGCTTACGCTCGACGCTGGCAATTTCTCGCCGCCCGGCGATCAACGTACCCTCAGCTTCGCCCTGCGCGATATCGATATTACGACCGTGCCATAACGGGCCGGTGCCGTCGGTGTCGCGCATGCGCAACCCCGACGGCACTCGCCCGACACCCTTTACGAGAGGAGCGGCGTATATCTTTGGCCGTCTATATGGCCGCCGACCGCCTACGCGCGGCTTCCCAGAGCGTTGAACTGCCGGAGACTGCGTTTGGGGCGGCCTTGATTTTCGACATCTCCGGCTTTACCCCGCTCACCGATGCCTTTGCCCGCTCACTCGGGCCGCATCGCGGTGCGGAAGAATTAACCCGCCAGCTAAACGAGGTCTATGCGGCGCTTGTAGCGCTTGTGCATGGCTACGGCGGCAGCGTGATCGGTTTCAGCGGCGACGCGATCGTGTGCTGGTTCGATGAGGAGTTTGAGCGCTCGAGCGCTGTTCTGCGCGCCGCCGCCTGTGCCTGGGCGCTCCAGGCTCGTGCCGCAACCCTGCCCGAGGCAGCGCGTCAGCTATACCTGGCTATACCGCACCATCACGCCTTGATCGCGGCGTACGAGGGCGCTGTCGCCACCCGATGCGGTTGAAGATACTCAACCGCTACCGGGTAGCGACAGCGGTGCGCCGCAGCAACACCACCCCGTCGACGCGCAAGAGCTGGGTGAACTGGCCGCTATCGCGCAGTTCGCTCAGCGTACGGTTCTTGTCGCGCGGCCCAATGCCATCGTGACGGCGTGTATCGAAGGCGATGTACTCGACATGTGGCGTGAAGGCATACCAGCCGGGTCGAAGAAATCGAAGCGCACAAAGGGGTTGCTGAAGATAAACACCTGCTGGCGATGCGTTAGCTGCGGGTGCATATTACTCTGCACAGCGACGTTAGCAGCGGGCGGGATATGCGAGAGCACATAGTCGTAGTAGTAACGCCGCGTGCCGTTGTACTGAATCAGGCTCGCCATCTCCGCGCGGCGATCGATAAACTGCTGTTGGTAGAAGAGTTGCACAAGCAACAGCCCGAGCAGCATCGCCATAACCAATTGGCCCGTCGATAGGCGCGGCATTGGAGTAGTAAGCCGCAGCATTGTGCCATCCCTGAATTCTGAATCCTGAATCCCGAGTCCTGAATCCCGCAGCGCTCCCGCTAGCTTCTGCCAGAGCCAGATAACTGCCAGCACGGCGGCCACCGCGAGCACCGCGACGAGCAAGGCGTTATATTGAAACCTGAGCGAGCGCTGTGCTGGCTCGCTGCTCAACAAGTTGATCGCCAGCGCTGGCAGCGCCACAATGCCGATCGGATGCAGCAACGGCAGAAAAGCCAGCGGCAGCAGCAGGCTCACCATATAGGCAGGTGCCTCAGGCCTCAGCATATCGCCTAGCAGCAACTGCGGCTGTGTGATCGCTGTTAACAGCAATTCAGGTACGCTATCGCCATACTTGGTGAAGCGACTAACATGCAGCGACTCGCTCTGATTGCTGAAGGCGGGCACGATCACCTCGGTGGCGAAAAGAAACCAGGCAGCGCTAAGCGCAAGCAGCCCGGCGCCGACCTGCCAGTCGCGTCGTAGCACCAAATAGACGCCGAGCATAGCGGTGGTAAAAGCAAAATTCTCTTTGCAGATCATCACCAGCGCGCCAAAAACAAACATGGCGGGCCAGGCGCGTCGCTCCGCTGCCCAGAGCATAAAAATCAACAGCGTGGCCGCCAGCGCATCGTTATGATAATCGACAAGGTTTAAATTCTGGACAGCAGGATGCAGCAGGTAGAGCGCGCCGCCCAGCACACCGAGCCAGGGCAGGCCTTTATCGCGCCCGATCAGATAGAAGCCGAGCATACTCGCGGCGATAGCCACCGTTTGAAAGAGCAGTAGCAGGCGCACATCGGGCAAGATCCAATACAGCGTACTGATTGGGTAGACGATGAGCGCGGCGTGTGAGCCGATCATATTCAGCCCGGCACCGGTGCTATAACTGGGTTGAAAGTGGCTAATCTGATACAGCGTCTGGTCGTAGAGGCCGAGGTCGTAGGCGCTGCTGCCATAGTAGCTGTGGCGCAGCAGCACTAACCGCCCGATACTCGCGGTATAGGCAAAGGCGATGAACACGGCACTCCAGGCGGGAAGTGAGAGTTGCAGGCCCTCACCCCCAGTTCCTCTGGCTTGAAGGGAGAGGGGCTGAGGAGGGTAAGGGCCTCGTTGTGCGCTGTTACGCCGTTGCGGTTCAGCTACGTTCCGGTACACAGCAAGTACGCTAAAGCCGATCACAAGCGCACCGCTATACCACCAGAAACGCTCGCTGCCCGAGAGCGCTAGTAAAGTCAGCAGCAGCGCGGCCACACCGGCGGCGAGCGGGCCTAGTCCGACGGTGAACACAAGCGCCGTTGTCAGCGCAATAAGCGCCATATATGCCAGGTAGCGCGGCCAGGGCGGGGGTGGTGGTGCAACATCTAGCACGATCTCGTCGAAGAGCAGGCCGAGCGCGCGTGGGTCACCGTCTACGCGCGCCTCTGCAGTTTCGAACGTCACGTGATAGCCGCGCAGGGCGGGGTTGCCCGGCGGCAGCAGCAGCGTAAGGTTGCGTGGCGTCGCCGTGACCGCCACCGTTACCAGTTCGCCCGCCGGGCTTGAGAGCGTCAGCGAGCGCGGCGGCAAGCTTTCTGGCGAGAACACCCGCAAGGTGAGCCGCCCACCGGCAGGCAGCGGGTCGCGCCAGAACAGGCCAGCACGCGGCTCGGCAAAGCGATAATCGATCGTGGCGTTGCGCTCGACGGGGTAGAAATCGGTGTAGAGAGGTAGCGGTTCGAAGTGCGCCTGCTGGCGAAACGAGTCGATCAGCAGAAACAGCGATCCGAGTACAAGGCAAACGCCGAGTAATGGGCCGAAACGATACATATCTTTCACAGTTAAGGAAATGGGAGCGGTGGTGCATTGTTAACGGTTTTGCCGCCAGCGATGCATCGCCACCTACCCTTTTCTAAAACCTTCTGCGGCTTAGTCCTGCCCGCGCGCCAGACGCGTACAAGCCTGGTCGTAGAGCGCGATAATCGCAGCAGCACTATGCTCCCAGCTGAACTGTGTGGCGCGCGCATATGCAGCGGTGCGCAGGTTGGCGGCGCGCTGGTTATCGAGCAGCGCAGCGATGCCCGCACTGATGCTGTGGACGCTCTCAGGAT
>JAAUTF010000308.1 GCA_012031775.1 Candidatus Altimarinota bacterium
CCTCGCCGGGCCCCACATCATCTTCAGAATTTCGACCGGGGAGACCCTCGCGATGAGCGACTACCGCAAGCCATCCGATTTGCCCCGCACCCTCCCGGTGTTCCCCTCACCGGGGCCGTCCTGTTCGCGCGCTGGTCGCTGCCGCTCAACATTTTCGAGCCGCGATATCTCCGGATGTTCGACGATGCGATCGGTGGCGCCCGCTTGATCGGAATGATCCAGCCCGTCAGCGCTGGTGGTGCGACTGGTTCGCCGCGCGAGCCCTCGGCGGAGCGGCGCGAGCAACTGGTAACAGCACTCGGTCGCCTGCGCAACCCCGCGATCCGCTACGAGCTGAAGCGCATGTTGCTGCAGCGCGTCCGCGCGACAAGCAGTGGCCCGCGCTACGAGTATACCAATGTGCGGATCGCCGCCGCGCGTGTGCTGCGCACTATGGAGCTACGCAGCACCGAGCCGCAAGAAGCAGCGGTTGTGCTGAACGACCGCTCCACCGATCTCTTGCTCGGCACCGGCTACCGCGACGAGATCGAATTGCACCGCCCGCCGCACTCGGTGACGCAGTTTGAAGATACAAGCGGCGAGGAGGCCGAGTTCGACGCGGTGCTCTCTGCGGTTATGGCGATCGTGCGCCGCGACAGCGAGACACGCGCCAGGCAGTCTTCAATTCGCAGCGAGCAGAACGATACAATGACCGATCGGAGCGACGGACGCGCCGAGCTGCTGCGGATCATTCGCGAGGATGTAAGTGCGCCGAAACGCGCGCTCGCCGCCTTTGCGCTCGCCGACATCGTCGACAACGAGACCGAAAAAATGCAGACTGTGCATCGACTGCTGCATGTGATCGTCGGCGAGCCATATAAAGAGCAGTCTGACGACGCAGAATGGGCCGATACCGTGTGGGCGGCCACCGATGCGTTGACGCTGTTCGAACCCGAGTACGTCGAGCGACTGATGACGCTGCTGATCAAGATGCGGACACGCCTCCCAAAAGACAAGGCGCAGCAGCACGCCTACATCACCGAGCGCAGCGCTCAGCAACTCGCGTATCTTGCTGGGCGCGTGCGCGCCGCCAACCCGATCGTGATCGACTGGTTGCTTGAGCAATTGGTCTTCCACCCAAGCCAGGAGGTGAAGAGCAAAGCGCTGCAGTCGCTCGCCTGGATGGGCCGCGACATCGCCGAGCGTCTGGTACCGTTGGCGCGGTTGGAACCGCAGCACGAACCAACCGACCGGGCCGGAGACACAGCAGCGGCACACACAGAAGGGCGCGCGACGCTCAAACAACTGGTGCAGATGATCGCGCTATGGCGATCGGGTGCCGATGGCCTGCCACGCCAATTTGTTGTAGCACTCTCGCCAGACGAAAAGGAGCGCGGGCCGTTCTACCTGCGGCGCAAAGCAGTCGAGGCGCTGGCGTGGATCGGCGACGCCAACACGCTGCGCACGGTCGCGCCCGCGCTGCATCAGTGGCCAATTACGCTGCGCGAGTACTGGTACGAATCCGCCGCCTCGATCCGCGAACGGCTCAGTGGCTAGGAGTCAGGAGTCAGGAGTCAGGAGGGCTTGCGGATGAACTTCAAGCATTACTTCTGATATGCAGCCCGCTTGAGCGGGCCTGGCTGCCAATAGCCCGACGCTTCAGCGCATGGGCGTGCGGTATACGGGAATAATGCATTGATTTTCATCAGCGGGAGCCGCGCACTTAGCCGCACTGGCGGGCGGGTATGACGGGGAACAGGTATTAAAACGGCCATGAGCGCGTCGGCTTCTGAAGCCTGACTCCTGACTCCTGAATTCTACGTTATAATGCCGCTCACACCGTTCTAGCCGGAAAGGATACGCCTTCATGACCGCGACTTTACCGCGTCGCGCCGATGTTGCCCCGGCGCACACCTGGGATCTGTCCCGCATGTTCGCCGATGAACACGCCTGGGAGCAGGCCTACCAGGAGGTTGAGCGCACCCTACCTGCACTGGCGGCATTTTCCGGTCGTCTGAGCAGCAGTGCCGCAGAGCTCAATCGCTGGTTTACCGAGAACGCGTACATCGCTGTGTTGATCCACCGGGTCTATGCATACAGCTCGCTGGCTTACGATGTTGACACCGCCGATCAACGGGCCGCCGGGCTGCGCGACCGCGCGCTGGGGCTTTTTGCCCGCTACCAAGCGGCGACGGCCTTTGCCGAGCCAGAGCTGCTGGCGCTTGCTGATAAGCAGATCGCCGCGCTGCTCGCCGCCGAGCCACAACTTGAGGTTTACCACCACTATTTCGACAATCTGCAGCGTCAGCGCAGGCCACGTGCGCTCGGCAGAGGTCGAGGCGGTGCTGGCCCAGGTAGGCGAACCGCTGACGAACACCTGGATGGCCTACCAGGCACTCGCCGACGCCGATCTGCAATTCGAGCCAGCCCATGATAGCCAGGGTGCCTCCGCCGGAGGTGGCGCGCGGGCACCGATCAAGTGAATTGCTGCGCTCGCCCGATCGCACACTGCGCAAGAGCGCTTGGCAGGCCTATACTAGCGGCTTCTTGCGCGTGCGCACAACGCTCGGCGCGCTCTACGGCGGCAGTGTGAAGGCCGATGTGTTTCGCGCCCGCGTGCGCGGCTACGACAGCGCGATCGAGGCGGCGCTTGCGCCGGTCAATATCCCGCAATCGGTGTACGAGAACGTAATCGACGCCTGCAATCGCCACCTGCCGATCTGGCATCGTTACTGGGAGCTGCGCCGTCGCGTGCTCGGCCTGGAGCAGTTAGAGAGCTGTGATATTTTGCGCCGCTCCATCCGATGCCGCGGGTTGCGTATGAAGAAGCGGTGGACATTATCTGCGGCGCGCTTGGCCCGCTCGGCGATGAGTATATCGACCTTTCGCGCGCCGGGCTCACCAGTGAGCGCTGGGTCGACATCTACCCGAATCAGGGCAAAACGAATGGTGCGTACTCGGGCGGCGGCTACGACACGCCACCTTATATTCTGATGAACTACGACGGCTCGCTCGTGGCGATGAGCACACTCGCTCATGAACTGGGGCATTCGATGCACACGCTCTATTCGTGCCGCAACCAGCCGCCGATCTATGCCAACTATAGCATTTTTGTCGCCGAGGTCGCCTCGAACTTCAACCAGGCCCTGATGCGCGACCATCTACTGCGCACCAGCCAAGATCGCGATTTTCGCATCGGGTTGCTGGAAGAAGCGCTGAGCAACTTCCACCGCTATTTGTTCCTGATGCCGATTCTGTCGCAGTTTGAGCACCACGCGCACCAGATGGCCGAGCAGGGCCGCCCGCTTGGCGCTGATGCGATGAGCGCATATCTGGCTGAGCGCTTTCGTGCTGGTTATGGGCCGGCTGTCACCGTACATACCGAGCGCGACGGCTTACAGTGGGCGCAGTTCCCGCATCTGTACGAGAACTACTATGTCTTCCAGTACGCCTCGGGCATCGCCGCCGCCACCGCGCTGGCCGCGCAGGTCATCGCCGAGGGCGAGCCCGCAGCCGCACGTTTCCGCCAGTTCCTCGCTGCTGGCGCATCACGCTACCCGCTCGATGCGCTATACCTTACTGGTGTCGATATGACGAGCCCGGCCCCGATGGACGCCGCATTTGCTGTGCTCGATGGGTATGTGACGCAGCTGGAAGAGTTGTTGGGGTAGGTTTTGGTAACATCAAAGCGCGCAGCGTGGCTGCGCGCTTTGATGTTACCAACATAAGGAGATTATATGCTCGACACAACAAAAGTCCCGGCGCGCAGCGAAGCTGTGCTCGAACACACCTGGAATCTTGGCCTGGTTTTCGCCGATGCCACGGCGTGGGAACAGGAACTGACCGCGCTGGAGGCGCGTGTACCGGATCTGGCTGCACTGCAGGGCCAACTTGGCGAGCGCGCGGCAACGCTGCTACAAGCGCTCACCCTGCGCGACGAGATCGCCCAGCGGCTTTATGCGCTCTATGTGTACGCGCGCCATTTCAAAGACTCAGACGGCACCAACCCGCTCGGCCAGGCGCTCAACGAGCGCGCTGGGGCCTTTGTAGCGCGCGCCTCGGCGGCGCTGGCCTTCCTCGACCCCGAAATCCTCGGCCTGCCCGAGCAGACACTGAACGACTGGCTGGCCGCAGAACCTGGCCTGGCCGTCTATGGCTACGAGATCGAGAAGCTCAACCGCCAGCGCGCCCACATTCGCTCGGCGGAAGTGGAGAGTGTGATCGCGGCATATGGCGACATCACGCGCGCGCCGTACGAGATCTTTGAGATGTTAAGCGACTCGGACATGGTCTTTCCCACCATCGCGGACGAGCAAGGCCAGCCGGTACAGCTCTCGCACGCACGTTACGGGCGTTTCATCGAGAGCGGCGACCGCCGGGTGCGCCAGGATGCGTTTAAGGGCATGTACAGCGCCTTTAAGCCCTTCCGCAATACCATCGCCACCGCACTTGCCGCCCAGGTGCGCGCCACCGTTATGGAGGCGCGGCTGCGTAACTACGGCTCGGCATTGGAGGCAGCGCTCTTCCCTAACGAGATTCCGATCGAGGTTTACCATAACCTGATCGGCACGATCGAGGCTAACTTGCCGCGCTTCCACCGTTATATGGCGGTGCGCAAAAAGCTGATGGGCCTCGACGAGCAGCGTATCTACGATCTTTATGCCTCGCCGGTGGCCGATGTTGCGCTCACGGTGCCCTACAGCGAGGCGCAGCAGATCACGAAAGCGGCCTTCGCACCGCTCGGCCCCGACTACGCCGAAGCGCTGCAACGGGCGTTCGGCAGCCGCTGGATCGATGTCTACGAGAATGTCGGCAAACGCAGCGGTGCCTACTCGGGCGGATCGTACAGCACGCCGCCCTTTATCCTGTTGAACTACCAGGATCGCCTCGACGACATGTTCACTTTGGCTCACGAACTGGGCCATTCGATGCACTCGTATTTACGCGGCGCAACCAGCCCTTCGCCTACGGCAACTATACGATCTTCGTCGCTGAGGTGGCCTCGACGCTAAACGAGGCGCTGCTCACGCGCTACCTGCTCGATACCCGCGATGACCCGGCGCTGCGCCGACGCCTATTGGTGCAGCAGCTGGAAGACATCCGGCGTACGATCTTCCGCCAGACCATGTTCGCCAACTTCGAGCTCGCGATGCACCAGCGTGTCGAAGCAGACGAGGCGCTGACGGCCGAGGCGCTCACCGAGCACTACTTCGCGCTGGTGGGTAAATATCACGGGCCGGATGTGGTGCTCGACGAGGAGATCGGCTACGAGTGGGCGCGCATCCCGCACTTTTATTACAACTTCTACGTCTACCAGTACGCTACCGGCCTCTCGGCGGCGCTCGCGCTGGCCAAGCAGATCACCGAGGAAGGCCAACCTGCCGTGGATCGTTACCTGAACTTCCTCAGCGGCGGCTCCTCGCGCTCCTCGATCGAACTGCTGCGCGCTGCCGGCGTGGATATGACCAGCCCGGCACCGATCCAGGCCGCGATGGACAGCTTCGAGCACCTAGTGGGCGAGCTGGAGCAGTTGGTGTAGCGCGGTTGCAGATTGTAGATTGCAGAGGGCGCGGAGACAGGAGACAGGAGACAGGAGACACGGTGACCGGGTGACACGAGACGCGAGACAGGAGACAGGAGACAGGAGACGCGAGACGCGAGACACGAGCCGCGAGACACGAGACGAGGAGACGCGAGACAGGAGCCACGAGACAAAAAAGTGCCCGGCTTCGTGCCCTTCCTGACCAAGAACTGTCCGGTCAGGGCGTAGAACCGAGGAGCCACCGTATGCTCTGCACATACCATGCATTGTCGTGGCGAGCGACGATTGCGACCACTTAAATCACGCGTTCGTTGCCGCCATCGACGGGGATCTGCGCGCCGGTGGTGCAGGCGAAGAGCGGCCCGCAGAGTTCGGCGGCGAGTTCGGCGACATGGCGGCTGCTCACTTCGACGCGCAGGATGTTGTTGGTTTTGTACGCTTCTACGCTGAGGCCATAACTTGCGGCGCGCGCTTGAAGGATCTCCTCTGTCCAGAGCGCGGTGTCGAAGACGGCGTTGGGGTGCAGCACGTTCACCCGGATGCCGTCACCGCCCCATTCTAGCGCGGCCACCCGCGCCAGCTGGGTCAGCGCGGCCTTGGAGGCCGAGTAAGCCGCAGCGCCGGGGCCGGGCGCGGGCACATTTTTGGAGCCGATGACGGCCACCCGCCCGCCGCGCGGGGCGAGTTTTAGCAGCGGATGGGCGGCATTCAGCAAGATCAGGTTGGCGTCGAGGTTGATGCGCAGTGTGCGCTGCCAGTCGCTTAGCGGCAGTTGGGCGATCGGCTTGCTGGCCGGGAAAATACCCGCGTTGAGCACCAGCATGTCGAGGCCACCGAAGGCGCGCACCCCGGTCTCTAGCGCGGCATCTAGTGCGTTGGCATCGGCAACATCGCAGGCCAGGCCGAGCAGTCCGTGGCCTTTAAACAGCTCGCCCACCGCCGGGTTGATGTCGAGTGCGATCACGGCTGCACCGCGCGCGTGCAGCGCTTCCACACAGGCCTTGCCGATGCCAGAGGCTGCGCCGGTGACGAGCGCGACCTCGCCGGTGAAGGGCGCTGTGGCAGCGCTTTTGCGCAGCTTGGCCTGCTCGAGATCCCAGTATTCAACCGCGAAGAGATCGGCGGCGGGCAGCGCCTGATAGCCGCCGAGCACGGTGGCGCGCTGAATAATATCGATCGTGTGCTGGTAAATCTCAGCGGCGACGGCGGCCTCGCCCGCGCTGCGCCCGAGCGTGCAGAGGCCGAATTCCGGATCGAGCACAATACGCGGGGCCGGGTCGAGCATATGTAGGCCCGGTTGATCGCTGGTAGACCGATTCTCGGTGCTCGGTTCTTGGTTCTGGCTATAGCTCTCGAAGTAGGCGCGGTACTCCTCGACGTACCGCGCCACATCGCGCCCCACAAGCGGCAGCCGTTTGGTGCGGATAACGTGGTCGGGCGTGGCCGGCCCTTGCAGCGCGAGCTGCGCAAGATCGGCGCGACGAGCGAAGGCGAGTGCTGCGGCATCCTGGTGTGTCGTTACAATCAGTGGGAAAC
>JAAUTF010000309.1 GCA_012031775.1 Candidatus Altimarinota bacterium
TTGCGTCGAATGATAACTGGCTCACTAAAGCGTGACACGGCGAAACCTACCCCTTTCTACACTATAGCGGCGGGCAGAAGCGTTGCGTCGGCCTTTGTGCTGCTGGCCGCGATCGGCTCAGCCCGCGTCGTTGCCTGCGCCGGTCGATGGCAATCCTTAATCCGCTGTACCCGCACGCCCTTGCGCTGAAGCGCCGGTCTCTGAGCGACCGGAAGCCCGCAGAAGCGGGTTCACCCGACGTATAACGGATTAATTAATCAATTTCTTTCAGCGCCTGGGCGTGGTTGATACGCGATGTAATGCTCAACGCTTATAAGCCCACAGAAACCGGCAACGACTTTCTGTGGCATGACACTAGCCTGTCTTATGCTACACTACCATCACTATGCCCGACGAGCAAATGGCCGAAATCGCCTTGCGCGCGAACGATCAACGCGGCGACAGCCTGGTGCTGAGCTATCGTGTGCCCAAAGACTTGCGTGGCCTTGTGCGCGAAGGCCAGTTAGTGTGGGCACCGTTACGGCGGCGCAAAGTGCAGGGAGTAGTGCTGAGCATCGCTGAGGTATCGCCAACAAACGATCTACGCGAGGTAGCGGGGTTGGGCGATCCGGCAGCGACGATCACTGGTGCGGGGGTGGCATTGGCGCGCTGGGTGGCGGAAACCTATCGCGCGCCGCTTTACGAGGCGCTGAGCCTGTTGCTGCCACCGGGCGTGGGCCAGGAAGCAAGCGTAACGTGGCAGTCGACACAGGCTGGCTTTCAGGCTGATCTCGGGGCGCTGCCGGAACGCGAGCGGGCGATTTTATACTATTTACGACGCCACGGCGAGACGAGTGAGCGCGATCTGCGGCACGAATTGCGCGGCAGCGACGCGGAGCTGCGTGAGGCTTACGGCTTTCTCGCCGAGCGCGGCTACCTGAGTCCTGGAGCGGCGCTCAGTGCTCCGCGCGCCCGTCCGCGTATCGAGCGGCTGGCACAACTCTCGATCGACAGACACGAGGTTGCAGCCGCGCTAGCCAGCCTACAGCGCGCGCCACGGCAGCAGGCGGCGCTTAAGTGGATGGTAGAGCAGAGCGCGTATAGCGCACCGAACCAGGGAACCACGGAACTACCGAACCAGGGAATGAATGAATGCAGCGCAGCGCGCGCAGAGTATGAGCTAGCGGGCTGGCAGGCGCTGCCGGTAGGCGAAATCTATCGCGGGGCGCAGGTAAATGTGAGTGTGTTGCGCCAACTTGAGGCGCGCGGGCTGCTAGTGCTGAGCACTCGCGAGGTGCGGCGCGACCCGCTTTCCGGCGAGGGTGTGTCGCCTGATAGCCCGCCACCGCTTACTACCGCACAGCGCGATGCGTACGAGCGCATCGCCGCAAGCCTTGATGCGTTGACCGATCCTGACGGCGAGCAGGTCACCCGCTCCCCCAGTCACCCAGTCACCCGCTCGATGGTCTTTTTGCTGCACGGTGTGACAGGCAGCGGTAAAACCGAGGTTTACCTGCGCTCGATCGCGCGCGCGATGCGGCTCGGCAAGCAGGCGCTAGTGCTGGTGCCGGAGATCGCGCTAACGGCGCAGCTCGTGCGGCGTTTTGCAGCGCGCTTCCCCGGCCAACTCGCGGTGTTGCACAGCGGCCTATCGCTTGGCGAGCGCTACGATGAATGGCGTCGGCTACGTAACGGTACGGCGCGGCTGGCGATAGGTAGCCGTTCGGCAGTGTGCGCCGCTACCTGAATTAGGTTTGATTATCGTCGATGAAGAGCACGAGTTGACCTACAAACACGATGGCAGCCGCGGTACCACCGCCCGTGACGCGGCAGTTAAGTTGGGGGCGAGTCAGCAACGCAGTGGTGATTCTAGGCAGCGCCACGCCCGCCGTCGAGAGCTATCACGCGGCACGCCAGGGCCAGTATCGCCTGTTGGAGATGAACGAACGGGTCGGTGGGCGCATCGGCGTCGATGGTCTGCCGCAGCATACAGCGCTGCCCTTGCCGCCGGTACGCCTCGTTGATATGCGACGCGAGATGCAGCAGGGTAACCGCTCGATATTCAGTCGCCCATTGCAACAGGCGCTGGCTACAGCGCTGGAGCGCAAAGAACAGGCGAT
Organism: Candidatus Altimarinota bacterium; assembly: GCA_012031775.1. GTDB lineage: Bacteria > Chloroflexota > Chloroflexia > Chloroflexales > Chloroflexaceae > JAAUTF01. The sequence goes on from JAAUTF010000309.1 coordinate 2,100, forward strand.
TCTTTTTCTCAACCGGCGCGGCGCGGCCTCGTTTGTGATGTGCCGCGATTGCGGTACAGTGGTGCGCTGCCCGAACTGCAACGCGCCGCTTACTGTCCATCAGGATGCGGCAGCGGGCGCGGGCGAGCCCGAACACGAGCTGGTTTGCCACTCGTGTCGACATCGTGAGCTTATCCCGGCGGTTTGCTCGCAGTGTCTCAGCCCGCGCATTAAAGCTTTTGGGGTCGGCACGCAGCGTGTGGTCGAAGAGGTCGAGCGGCTCTTTCCCGATGCGCGCGCGATGCGTTGGGACCGCGACAGTGTGCGCGGCAAGGGAGCGCACAGCCGTATGCTGGATCGCTTTTTGCGCCACGAGGCCGATGTGTTGATCGGGACACAGATGATCGCCAAAGGCCTTGATCTGCCGTTGGTATCGCTGGTGGGCGTGGTCGCCGCCGACATCGGGTTGGGCATGCCCGATTTTCGTAGTGGCGAGCGCGGTTTTCAATTGCTGACGCAGGTAGCGGGGCGGGCAGGGCGGCGCAGCGCAGGTGCGCAGGTGATCATCCAGAGCTATCAGCCCGAGCACTACGCGCTGCAGGCGGCGCAAGAGCACGACTACCGTAGCTTCTATCAGCAAGAGCACGCCTTTCGCCGCCAAACCGGCTACCCGCCCTATGGCCGACTGGTGCGTTTCATCTATAGTGGCGCGAGCGCGGCAGCCTGTGAGCGGGCGGCGCAACGATTAGCAGCGAGCATCGCCCAATTACTGGTGCGCTGGCACCTCGAAGGTTGGAACCTGATCGGGCCTGCGCCAGCCTATATCGAACGACTGCGTGGGCGCTGGCGCTGGCATCTGTTACTGCGGTTGCCGGTCGAGACACCGCCGCAGTTGCTCAACAGCGCGCTCAATGCACTCGAACCGCTTTATGGCTGGATCGTCGATGTTGATCCCGTCCATGTGCTATAATCAGCACTAATGGATCAGCCCTATTTTTGTGCTAGCGCGGCAGCAGCACTCCTGCGCCAGCATAAAAGGAATGTATGTATGGCTTTGCGACGTGTTTTACGCATTGACAATGAAGAAGATAAAAAAGTACTAAAGATGCCGAGCCGACCGGTAAAACTGCCCGATCGTGAGCTAAAGCGTCTGATTGCAGATATGTTCGAAACCATGCATGAGGCGAATGGTGTGGGCCTTGCCGCGCCTCAACTCGGCATCAATATTCAGCTCTGTGTAATCGGCATTCCTGCCGATCTTGAAGAGCAGGAAGACGGTAGCGTAGTAGAAGTAGCGCCGGCAGAAGAGTATGTGCTGATTAACCCAAAAATTGTCAAAACCAGCGGCGACGAGGTGATGCGTCAGGAGGGCTGCTTAAGTTTGCCTGGCTGGTATGGCGATGTACCGCGCCACTCCTGGGTGACGGTCGAGTATCAGGAGTTGAATGGCAAGCTGCGTCGGCTGCGCAAAGCCGATGGTCTGCTCGGCTGGGCGATCCAGCACGAGGTCGATCATCTGCACGGCGTGCTGTTCACCGAGTTGATCCGTGACCTTTCGACGCTGCGCGACTTGAGCAAAGAGGATGTTGAGACGGTTGAGACGCCGTAAAGCGCGAGGTACGAAGCGTGAAGCGTGAGACATAATCATTTGGCAGCCACAGGTCGTTGGCTCACGCTTCACGCTTAAATCAGCTTTGTGTCTATCAGTGATCGGGTTTACGAAGGATGCTGCACGTGTTTTATGTGTCCCCATGAAGGTTTCTTCTCGCTACGATCTCGCCGCTCTCGCTTGCTTGCTCCTCGCGGTTCTTCTGCTCGCTCCCCTGGCCTATCGCGAACAGCGCACCTCTCTTCACCCGATCGATGATCTAGCAGTGATGCTGCCTACCACCGGATTACACGAGCCTGAGCCGCTCGTCGATCGACCCGGTTTCTTTCGTTGGACTGACGGCAGCGCGCGATTGGAGCCGCCGAATCCTGGTGGGCCACTGCTGCTGCGCCTGCGCCTGTCGAGCGGGCTCGATACATCGACGCCGCTAACGCTGCGGAGTGGCGCGCTAAGCGCAGCATTCATCGCTGTCCCCGGCTTGCATAGCTACACCCTACCGCTGCCAGCGCAGATAGGTGAGCGGGTGCGCGTGCAGCTTGATTCGCCTACTGTAACCATCGACGGACGTGAGCTGGGCATTGTAGTGCAAAGTGTGAGTGTCACTGGCGGTGGTGCAGCGCCCTTGAGCATCGTCGGTGGCTTGCTGCTCGCCGTTGTGGGCGGCTATACGCTGTTGCGCCAGGCGGGCCTTCGATACGCAGTAGCGGCACTGATCATCCTGGGTATTTTGTTGCTCGCGGTGCTCTGGCTGGCGGCTGGCGGCTGGCGTTATGGCCTTGTCGGTATGATCGGCCTTGTCGGACTGGCTGCGCTCGCCGCAGTGCTTGCCGAGCGGCGCTTTCCGCCGCTGTTGGCCGAGGTAATGCCTGCACGACAGCTGACGTGGCGCGATGGGTGGGCGCTTGCAGGCCTACTAGTGCTAGCTGTGGTGTGCTGGCTGCCCTGGCTCTGGCTGCCGATCCGGTCGGGGATATGGAGCTTGCCGCGCGTCGGATGGGGCGGATGTTCGAGCAGGGCCTGGCGGCAGCGCATACGGGCGGTGGCGACTATATGCCGCTGCGCATCTATCTGCTGCGCGGTTTGAGCTTCCTGGTGCAGCCGCTCGGCGGTGCGTTCTACGATCCAGTGCCGCCAATCACCAACTTCCTTATCAAGCTGCCGAGTCTGTTAGCACTGCTAGCGACAGTAGTGCTGCTCTTTGTCTGGAGTCGGCGCTGGCGGGGAACGGCTGGCGCGACGCTGATAGCTGCACTCTACGCGCTTGCGCCGCCAGTCTGGATGAACGCTGCCTGGTGGGGCCAGGTGGATGTCTTGCTGACCTTACCGATGCTGGCTGCCATAGTGTTGCTCGACCAGGCGCGCGGGCGCTGGAGCTGGTTCTGCTGGGGTCTGGGCCTCCTGATCAAGCCACAGGCGGTCATTCTTGCACCGCTGATGTATGTGGCAACCTTGCGCCGTCATGGCTGCCGCGGCCTAGCCGAGGGTGGCGGGATACTGGCGAGTATGCTGATTGCAGCCGCCACACCGATCGTACTGGCAAGTCAGGGGCCAGGGCTTTACCAGGCCGCCGCAGGCTCGGTCGGGCGTTTCCCAGTGGTCACCAATCGTGCATACAACTTGTGGTACCTGGTAGCGCAAGACCGGCCAGTTTCAGACATCGCCAATTACGTTGGTGTGCTCAGCTATCGCACTATTGGCCTGCTGCTGGTCGGTGTGGTGGCGCTGCTAGTGCTACTGGCGCTGTGGCGGCGGCCCGATAGCCTGATGCGGGCTAAGTGTGCTGCGGTATTGGCGCTCGCCTTCTTCGTGCTACCAACACAGATCCACGAACGATATGCCTTTTTCGCCTTACCCTTTTTGTTGCTGGTGGCGGCAGCACATCGATCGCTGCTGCTACCGTTTTTTGTCCTCTGTACCACGGCGACTATTAATAACCTTGGCGCGATCGGCGGCTTCTGGCCAGATGCGCAGGATTGGATCCGCGCCGGCCTCTTGCCGTTGATCGTTGCCTGGACGAACATCGTTGTGCTGGTGGCTTTGGTTGGGCATATGTTATGGATGGCATCGCGCACCGGCGGGAAGAAGACATAGTATGCTGCGCCCCCTACGGGCGGGCGCGCACCCCGGCGAGGAAGATCATCGTGATAGTGTTGGCCATTGTCGCCGAATCGGGCATACCGCTTGAACTCTCGCGAGCGATCGTTGGCGCGCAGATAAGCGCGTAGAACACACGTACGATACTAGCGGTGTCAAGAGTGGGCGCGATCTCGCCCCGCGCCACGGCCGCTCGAACTAGCTCGACAAGCTGCGTATCGTAGCGCTGTAAAAGCGCTTTTGATTCAGGGCGGGCACGCAGCATCTGGATGATCTCGGGCATCCAGAGCGGCAAAGTGTTCGGCCCTTTTTCACATTGAAGCTGAATAACGGCGCTCAAGAGCGAGACAATGCGCGCCAGCGGTGAGGCTTCCTGTGGTTCGTCGAGCAGGGCAAAGAGGCGTTCCATCGCGCGCATCGCTGCGGCGCGCACCAGATCGTCCTTGGCGGGAAACTGGTTGTAGAGCGTCGGCTTTGAGACGCCGACGTAGCTCGCCAGCTCCTCCATCGACATACCGGCATAGCCTTTTTCAGCCATCAGCTGTTCGGCCATGTCGAGAATCTCGTCGCGGAGCAGCTGTCGCCGACGCTCGCGGAGTGTGTCTGCCATACGTGTTGTGTGGCAGGTGTGTCTGCGAAGCATGCACGCCTACCACACCCTTATACAATACGCGTTACGGTTGAATAGTGACGCGCACATTCATACCGGCACGTAGCTTGTCCTGCGTCTCAAGGTCGACGCGGATTTTATAAGTGCGGATGGTGCCGTTTACGGTCGCTGTCGGTGCTACATAGCTGACGGTGCCGTTGAAGACCTCGTTGGGCAGCGCATCGACGCGCACTTGCACACTCTGGCCCTCGCGAACGCGCACGATATCGGCATCAGAAATGTTCGCTTCAACGCGCAACTGGCCGATGTCCACGACCTGGATTGCAGGGCGACCGTTAGTATTCGCCGGATCGCCGGGGTCGACATTAACAATGGCGATAATACCGGCGAAGGGCGAAATAATCCCAGGCACCGGAATTGAAAGCTTGTCTGACTTTCTGTTCTACTTGGCTGACATCAAGCCGCCTCGGGTGCGAAAAAGTAAAGCCAGGGATGAATCGGATATTGTACGCTTAGGTTTCCGTGATATCTTTTGGTACTGCTACCTTGAGCAGGATGAGATCGATAGCAACTTTTTTAACCTGGATGCTGAGGCGTTTGAGGATATCGACACCCCACCGAGAGCAGAAAACCTTTTCTCCGAAACCAATCGCGACGAAACAGA
>JAAUTF010000310.1 GCA_012031775.1 Candidatus Altimarinota bacterium
ATCACGGGTGCGGCGATCGGCTCCTGGGCGCTGAGAAGCTCGGGCGGCAAGATAGTGGCAAAGAGGATCGCGCCGATCACGTTGATCTGCCGGGGCGGGCTGGCCGCGCCTGCGGCGGGTTGGGCGCGCAGATAGGCAACTAGCGCCAATACATCCGCGTCGCTCATGTTGCGGAAGGCAGCGGAGGGCATGATCAGCAGCGAGCGCCCGTCGCGCCCGATGCCCTCGCGAATGGCGCGGATCAGCTCGCCGTCGCTCCACTCGCCCAGGTGCGCTGGCGTCAGGTTGGCTGCCCAGAGCGTGCCAACCGGCGAGACACCACCTTCCGCACCGAAGAACTTCTGGCCAGTCATCGGCAGTTGACCGTTGCTCGAATGGCAGCCCACGCAGCTCTGCCCAAAGCGCTCGCCGTCGGCGATGAGCTGCGGGTTGCTCTGGAGCACGAGCGCCGACGGCGGGTTGGCGTAGATGCGGTTGAGCTGGCTGTAGCCCACCAGGGCCAGTACCGTGGCCGCAGCGAAGAGCAGGGTCAACAACCCAGCGGAGATGCCGCCCAGCAACTTCAACCCCGAGCCGCCGGGCGCGTATGGCACGATAGGACAGGAAGGCGAACAACAGCGCGAGGGCGATCAAGATCGTGAGGCCGATGTAATCCATTGTGGTCTCCTTCGATGTACGATGATGAGATCAGGGTAGCGAATGGCCCGTGTGCAGAGCGTTACGGTGGGCGTTACCACGAGGGCCGAGTAGGTGCCAATTGGTTTATAGCCCTGCTTTCTTGATGAGAAAATGGTACAATCATTCAACGAAAGAGATGACTTTACACGGAAAGAGCAACTTCCTGAGTGCGCTTCAAGATGTTGAGCAGATTCTGTCCCAACTCACGCGCGCCGAGAAAGCTCAAGTGCTTCAGTGGATCGTGCGCGACCTCGGGAATGCATTTTCAGGAGTCGATAGTACACAGGATGTATTTGGTGGTGAAGCCCGCATTGTACGGACGCGCATCCCCGTATGGCTTCTTGTACAGGCACGTCGTCTTGGTGCAAGCGAAGCGGATTTACTGCACAGCTATCCTACATTGCGTGCTGAAGACCTTACGAATGCCTGGACGTATGCACGCGCCCATCACGATGAAATTGAACAGCAGATTCTTGAGAACGAGAACGCTTAAGCATGGCACAGCTCTATGCCAACGAGAACTTTCCCTTGCCCGTGGTAATGGAACTCCGCCGATTAGGTCACGATGTGCTGACGACCTACGAGAGCGGACGTGCGGGAAGTGCCATCCCAGATGATGAGGTATTAGCGTTCAGCATAGCCGAAGAGCGAGTACTTTTGACTATCAATCGTAAACACTTCATTCGCTTACATCGCCATAGACCCGATCACCCGGGTATTATTGTTTGTACCTTTGATCTCGATTTTGCAGCATTAGCGCAACACATTCACGATGCTTTAGCTGAACAGTCAGATATGAATGGACAACGTATTCGTATTAATCGCCCTCGATAAGCGTCAGCCCTCTCGCCGCATCAGCCACAGCTGTACCTGCTCCGGCTCCAGTGTCTCCTGCACCGTCGCCAGCAGGTCGGCGCTGACGGTGTCGAGATCGGCTTCGCGTTGGGCGCGGGCGGCGAAGTTGGCGAGTACCTGCTGCGCATCGTACTTCCGGCGGAAGAAGCGCCGGTCGATAAAGGCCTGCACGCGGCGTCGCAGTGGCCCAAACAGCGCGGCGATGCCCAACGTGCTCGCCACCACCGCCAGCGTGCTCTCCTGCCCGGTCAGCCGCACAAAGAGCGCCTGCAGCGCTACGACGCCCACGAAGTAGGTAGCGCCAAGCACAAGCGTCAGCGTCGAATAGACCAGCGTGCGCCGGATGATGACCGCGATGTCGAACAGCCGGTAGCGCGTGATCGCGACAGCAAGGCACACCGGTAACAGAAACCAGCCGACGATGGTGAGCAAGCTGCCGAGGAAGGGGCCAGCGCCATCGACGGCAAGCACGCCAAGATAGAGCAAGACCCAGCCGCCGATGCCGGGCAGCACAAAGCTCAGCAGGCCGAGGCTCATCCAGGCGAGCTGCGCCCGCTCCGTGCGTCCGCGCAGCTTCCAGGCCGCATACAGAAGCGATAACATCACCACAAGCATCGTGGCGAGTGCCTCAGCGATGTACACCATCATTGAGGCGGCCTCATAGCCGCTGCGGTTTTTGTGATTGAGCAGATACAAGAGGTTCAAGCTGAGCGTCGGTGTCGCGTAGATCACAAGCGGCGTCAGCCGGGGGAAGCGCTGCACTGGCCAGGCAGGAACAGGGAAAGCTAACATAAGGTAGATGATGCTCGGTATAATTGCCGCCGACCAGTAATCGAAGAAGACGGACGGTGGCGGATAGGGGAAAACGCTGTTGTGATGCCGGTTAAGCCCACTGGAAGCGCTTGAAACAGGAACGCTGTGCCAAGAATGAGCAATGCGTGCGCTGCGCGCTCGCGCGGGCGCAGTAAAAAGACGGTGAGCCCGACGCCGAAGAAAAAGAGTGAGCTCACCGTCTGTAGCACGAAGAGCGCCCCCTGGGTCTGCAACAAACCGATGGAGTACTGCCAGGGCGCAATGTGGTATAGCGGCACAGCGAGAGTCAGCTCCTGATCGCCGCGCAGCACGGTGTAGCGCATGGTGCTGCCAGCAGGCCACTCAACTGGCGGCAGCGCATAGAAGGCATGCGCGCGATCCGCCAATTCCTCTGGCGGGAGCCTTCCACGCCGAGTAGCGCATCACCCGCTTGCAGCGGCGATGGCAGGCCAGCGAGATTTGTCTGGAAGATGATCGTAGAGCTGTCTGGTCTACCATCGATGAGCCAGCCATCGCTTGGAAGGCGCCAGGCCCAGTTCGCCAACAGGATGCAGCCAACGCCGATCGCCAGCGCGTAGATCAGCGCGGCCCAGCTGCTGAGTCAAAATGTCGGTCGGCATGTTCTGTTCTGTTCATTAAGGTTATCTTTTGTCGTGGTTTGTTGGCGGCGACGCCACCAACAAACCACGACAAACCAAAACTAGTGGATTACTTGCTAAACGGCCGCGCCAGCGCGTAGAGCAGCGAGCGAATCGCGGCGTTCTGCCAGATATTTTGCGCCTGGCCCCACTGGAGCCGTCGATCCACGCACTGTTTCTCGAACTGCACTGGCTGGTCGATCACGCCGTGATGCGCCGCCAGGCTCGTCAGCACATGGCGCCAGATCGCCTCCTGCGCCGCGCCGCCGCCCAAGACGAAGCCAATTTCGTAGATCGGGTCGTTGGCGCGGGCCATGCTCTGCACTTGGCAGACGGTGCAGCCGTTTTCGTGCCAGGCGCTAAAGGTCACCCACCCCGACTCGGGGTGGCCTTCGGGCGTCATCAGCGTGAAGCTCACCTCGTCGGCATAGAGCACCAGCACACCGGTGCTGATCGGCATGCCCTGCAGCGCGGCGTTGATCAGCACCACTTCGCCGGGCGCAACGCCGGCCACCGAGGGGAAGAAGCGGTTCTGCGGCGGTTGGAACTCGGGGAAGTGCGCCTTCCAGACGGCGATTACCTCCTCCGGGCTGGCGGCGCAACCCCGCAGCTGCACCCGGTAAGTCTTCTGCCAGAGCTGGCCAAAGCCCTGTAAGGGGCCGACCACCTGGCGCCCGTCGACGTTTAAGTTCAGCGCTTCGGGCGGCGTGCTTCCGACTTTCAGCGCTACCGTTTTACGCGCCCAGTTGCTGGCGTCGCGTGGGGAGGGGCTCTCGCTCATTGTTGGCCTTCTTCTTCGGTAGAAGTCAGGATTCAGGACTCAGGATTCAGAAGGTGCAGTCTGCGAGCGTATTCATATGTTGTTTTGTAGCTGCGCTCACTGGTCTTGCGGTTCTTGGTTCCTGGTTCTCGGTTCTGAACTTCATCATAGCTAGCCCGGCGCGCGCAAAGCGTTACGGCGATCGTTACGGTGATGAAGCACAAGAGCCGGGGAATGGCGTCATCAGCGCTCGATGCGAACGATCTGCCCCTGGCCGGGGAAGACGCCGAAGTTCGAAATGTAGATCGCGCTCTGGCCCACCAGCAGGCCGGCAGGGGCGATCAGCCTCTCGGACGCGATGACGGTCTGAGCCTTGCTGCCGCGATCAACGCGCACCAGGCGACCTGTGGGCGGCCCCTCGGTGGCAGCGAGCAAGCCATCCTTCGCGATCTCCAGTACATAGAGGTTGCCCTGACGGTCGAAGTCGATGGCGATAATGTTGGTGAAACCACTTGCGTACAGCTCGGCCTCGCCGTTGGCTCCGATGCGGTAGACGTTCGCCCCGCCGACTGGGAAAGGGAAGCCGGTAAGCTCGCCGATGTAGATGGCACCGTCTGGGCCGACAGCGGCGCTGTTCGGTACTGCCTGCATGGGGATCTGCCCCTCGGGCGGGGGCGGCTGGATGAAGGACGGAGCCGCTACCAGACGACTCGGCAGCATCGTTGCGACCTGCGTTCTTCCCGCGCTGTCGATGGCAACGAGCGTGTTGGCACCCGCGTCGACGGCAAATAGACGATCCGCGCGGAGCGCGAGGGCGTAAGGGTTACTATCGACGCCCGCACCGTCAACATCGTTCGCCGCCTCGAAGCCGGTCAGGTCAGTGAGGGACTGCGGCGTTCCGCCCGACCGCACCCGAACCACGTGGCCGAGCAGGTTTGCCCCTGCGCCCAGGCTCGCTCGGACAAGTGGTGAGCCGCCCAGACCGATCGCCACATAGTATTCGTCATCGCCAATGCGGGCGATGTCGTGCGGGCCGGTGGCGTTAAAACCGGGTGGGTCGGCCAGACCCAGCGAGGGCAGGCCAGTGACGAGCCGCACGACGCTGCCGCTACTCACCTCGACCCTGGCGATCGCGCCGCTAGTGCCCAGGCATGTTTCGCCCTCCGGCCCCGCAAAGCAGGGAGCACTTCCGCCGCTGCCGGCCTCGGCCACCAGCAGGCGATCCTCACTTCCGTCGAAGGCGAGTCCGCGCGGATTGTTCAAGCCAACAGCAACAAGCTGCAGATCACTTGCCTGGCTTGCACTCGCTCTTGTTTCTGGAACGAGCCAGTTCACCAAAGCTACGATGACGAGTAGGGCCAAAGCTACGAACAGAGGGCGCTTGTGCTTAGCCATGGATTGTTCCTTTCTCTGTGTCTACAATCGCCAATGACTAAAGTGCAACCCTACAGCGCTGGGCACAACGATTGAGCTTTGTCAGGGGTGTTGTGGGCAGCTTCGCTGCCCACAACACCCCTGACATATGGCTCAATGCTTCTGCCCAGCGCTATAATATAGGTTGTGTTAGCGTTCGTGTCGGTGCTCGCGGCGACGCCACGAGCAACCGACACAGACTTCTTCACAAGCTATTTTAGGACTACTATAGTGCAGCGAACAAGGCATCCAACATGGGTGACGATGCGCGTCACGGCTTTCGCATCAGCCAGATCTGCACCCCATCAGGCTCCAGCGTCTCCTGCACCGTCGCCAGCAGGTCGGCGCTGACGGTGTCGAGATCGGCCTCGTGTTGGGCGCGTTGGGCGAATTGTGCGAGCACTGCTGGGCGTCGTACTTCCTACGAAAGAAGCGTCGGTCGATGACGCGCTGCACGCGACGACGCAGCGGCCCGAACAGCGCCGCGATGCCAAGCGTGCTCGCCACCACCGCCAGCGTGCTCTCCTGCCCCGTCAGCTGCACGAAGAGCGCCTGAAGCGCCACCACGCTGAGAAAGTAGGTGCCTGCCAGTAGCAGTGTGAGGATGGAATAAACCAGCGTGCGCCGAATCACCACAGCGATGTCGAACAGTCGGTAGCGCGTGATCGCGATGCCCAGGCTGAGCGGGGTGAGCACGGTGAAGAAGACGTAGATCACTGGCGTAAGGAAGAAGCTACTAAATTGCTCAAATGCACCCGCGTTCAAGAAGGAGAGCGGGTAGAGAATGGCAACCGGCACGAGGTAGGAGCCAAGGCTCAGCAGCAGCCAGCCCGTCTGGGCGCGTACCGCCCTGTCGCGCACGCGCCAGAACGTTTGGATCGGCACCGCAATGAAGGCGACTACAATAAGCACAAGCTGGGTGAACAGGACGATCAGGTAGAGGATTGGGTTGCGCGTGATCAGGGTGAACAGGCCCGCCGCCACCGGAATAGCGTAGATCAGCACCGTGACGGTACGTGGCGCACGCGTGGCAGGCCAGACTCGGCGTGGGAAGCTGATCAGCAGCAGCAACAGCGAGGGCCAGTAGATCCAGATCCAGAACGAGGTGAGGAAGAAGCTTGCCGTGGAGAGCCATCCTGGTGCAAAAAAGGCGGCACCGAGCACCGATCCTCCAGCCCAGCCCAATTTTGTAACGGCGAAGTGGGCACCGAAACAGACGAACAGCGCGCGCGCTGCGATGCTCTGTGGGGCGAGCAGGAAGATCACCAGAAAGCCCACGTACATCATGTACTCCTTGGCGTCTGTTGTTGCGGTGAAGGCGAAGACTTGCGCGACCCCATTCCAATTTATCGGGTCGATTGGCACCGGCAGCGTCAGCATTTCACCATCGCGCCGCACCGTGTAGTCGATCGTCGCCCCCGCACCCCAGCTCTCAGGTAGTTGGGCGCGACCCCAGAACTCTTCCTCCTCGACGACCAGCGAGACGCCGCCCGCCGCGATCAGTTCGTCGCCAGGGCGCAGGGGCGTCGAGCGCTCGCCGTAACACGCCAGAATGGTGTTGCTAAGGCCACCCGGGTGGTCAACCACGCAGCCCTCGGAGGGCAGGCGCAGCACCAACGCGGAGATGGTCGCCGAAAAAAGTGCAAACCCAACACGAAAGCCAGCGTGAGCCAGGCACCACGATCCCAGCGGCGCATTGCCTCACTTGTCGGTTCGATCTGGTATGCGGTTACCACTGTTTCACCGACCTTTTTCAACGGCGATCGGATCAGAGGGCCAAAGCATGCGCCACAGGTACAGACTCAGATGACGATCGTTCCCTGGCGCATGCTTCGGCTTTCCATTCATCGTGCCGTTTGCCCATCGGCAATGATGTGCT
>JAAUTF010000311.1 GCA_012031775.1 Candidatus Altimarinota bacterium
ATCCATAGTGCCATTCCGCATACCTTGTACAGTTTCGGCTGAAGGTACTGCCAACAAGTCGATGTCCCGATCGGTCGATGCCTCCGGCGGCAAACCAGTAACGAATCCAAAAATCTTGGTTAACATTGGGAAAAGTATGGGCGGCTTTGAACTTTCTGCCATTACTGGACTGAAAACCCTTGATGTAGTCCGCTGCCTTGGTGATGTCAAGATTTAGTCCCTTGCCCTGGTGTAAACCCGCTACGGCAATACCATTCCCTTGGGTACTCAGTTGCATTAAAACGTACATTGGTACTTTGTTGCGCTGGTGGCCGGTGCCACTGGTGGCCGTTGCGCTTGCTAGCGGCTCGGCCTGGTTCTTGGCGCGCAACCAGCCCGATTATTATCGGGCGTCCACCTCTTTGATGGTCGGCAATAACTTCGAGGTCGCTACGCCCGATCGTTTCTCGGTGGATCTGAGCAATACGCTGGCGCGTTTCTACGAAGTCTTAGTCCACCGCGAGGTAATTTTGCAGCCGGTCGTCGAGCAGCTACAGCTTCCTGTCGGCTGGTGGAAGCTGAGCGAAGCCGTCCAGACATCGGTGAATCCGCAGGCGAATCTGCTCGAGATTCACGTCACCGACAGCGACCCGGTGCGCGCGTGCGGCGATCGCCAATGCGATCGGCGAGCGCCTGATCAACTATAGCCCCGCAGCTCCTGGCAAGAACGACGATCAGCAGGCGCTGCTTGCGCGCCAGTTGAGCGAAACACAGGCGGTGCTCCAAGATATCGACCAGCGCATCACAGAGCTTGAAGCCCGTCAGGGTCAGCTGAATGCCGCTGTCGATTTACGCGAAAATCAGGATCAGATCAGCGAGCTTGAAAAATCGCGCGAGCGCTACCAGGAGTCTTACAACAATTTGCTGCTGCTGAGCAATAGCGCGGAGACAAACACGCTAGAAGTGTTTGAGTTCGCTGTGCCACCCGGCGCAGCGCTACCCGAGAAGATGTTGCTCACGGTCGGTGTGGCCGGTGTCGGCGGGCTGGTGCTCTCGCTGGTAGCGATCTTCCTGCTCGATCTGCTCGATACGCGCTGGCGCGGTGGGCGTGATCTTGAAGCGCGCCTTGGTATTGCGAACCTGGGCGCGGTGGATTATCGTGCGAGCGGTGGCTATCGTGCTGATGCGCCTGAGGTGCGCCAGCGCAGCAAAGATGTGCGCGCTGCGCAGACGAAGCTGGTGCTCGCAGCAAACGAGAAACTGCCGCGCCTGCTGCTCGTCAGCAGCCCGCAGCCGAGCGAGTCGCGCAGTGCCGTTGCCATCGATCTGGCTCATATCTATGCGCAGTCAGGCAATCGTGTGTTGCTTGTCGATGTGGAACCGACCGAGCCGCACGCCACCCGCCTGCTCCTGCCAACGCTGGCCACGCAGGCGCACAACGATAGCGAGGCGATCGAGTTGTGGGCGAAATCGTCTATTCGTGCGTACAATGTGCCGCGTGAATTATGGATGCACCTGCGCGCTACATCGTTACATAATGTCGCCCTTCTGCCCAATTATGCCGCTTCGGGCGAAAACCCTGGCCTGCAAATTCCCTCTCATCAGTGGCCTGAACTGGTCGATGTTCTACGCCAGACGGCTGATATTGTCATCTTCGATGGCCCGGCGGCGCTGATCAGCGCCGATGCGGCCCTACTCGCCCCGCTCGTCGATGGCGTGGTGCTGGTGTTGAACGCCAATACCGATACCCGCGCTCAGATCAGTGAGACGAAAGAGCGCCTGGAGCGCCCGCATGGGGCACGATTGCTGGGCGCGATTACCGTCAACGAGGCGCACGAGCGCGCCGCGCTGCCGGTTGGCGAACGGATCGCGGTGTCGGTCGATGCAGGCGGTATCACGATTTCGCTCGGCAAACCGCCGATCAAAAAAGCGTTTGAGCAAAAACGTGCGCCCGAGCTGCCGGCGCCAACATTATCTTCAGCGCGCGCAGCTCCCTTCACCGATACGCTGCAGCCCAGCCCGACGATAGCCTCGTTCGATGAGCGAGTTATCGTCACCCCGCCGCCGACCGTCATCATTACGCCGCCTGCTCCGACGATTAGCGTGCCTGAGGTACGCAGCACCGCCATCGCCGAAACCGGTAGCACCATTATCAGCACCCCGCACATGCTTGTGCCTACGCAATCGGCAGCGCATGATGCTGGGCAAGAGCGCGCTGTCGGCTACCCTGCTCCGGTTGCGCAGGTGGATGAGGTGCGAACACGACATTATATCAGCAAGGGTAACGGGCGACGCCCGCGCCGCTCGTGAAGGTTCATCTCGATGCGTGAGCAGCTACAGCTCTATGTCTCGCGGCAGGCTACCTCGCTGCCGCAGTATGTCATCGAGCAATTGGTGCAGGCCGCAATCGGCTGGGTGCCTAGTCTCGTCGGTATCGCGCTGCGTGGGCTGCTGTACCGCAGCATACTGACGATGGAAGGTATGGCGGCTATCGAGGATGGTGTGCGCATTCGTTTTGCCAGCAACGTGCGTCTGGCGCGCGGTGTCTATCTTGACCATGGCAGCTATCTGCACGCATGCCCTGGTGGCATCAGCATTGGAGCCGAGAGCCTGGTGATGAAAAACGCCATCCTGCATGTCTACAACTTTCGCGATCTGCCCCATTCCGGCATCAGCATTGGGGCGCGCTCGCTGATCGGCGAGAGCTGCATCCTGCGCGGGCAGGGCGGTATCAGTATCGGCGACGATGTGTACCTTGGCACGCTGGTGCAATTGCTTGCGGTTAACCATATCTTCGCCGATACAACACGCCCGGTAAGCCAGCAGGGCATCACCGCGCAGGGTATTGGTATCGGTGATGGCGCGTGGATCGGCAGTGGGGCGATCATTCTTGATGGGGTCACAATCGGGCGCAATGTTGTAGTCGGTGCTGGCGCGGTGGTAAATAAAGATATTCCCGATTACTGTGTGGCTGTCGGCAACCCGGCGCGCGTGGTGCGGAACCTGCGCGACAATCCGATTTCGCGCGAGCGGCTGGCTGAGCAAGCGATCTATTAGTGCAGCATGGGCTTTAGCCCGCCACAATGCGGTGTTCGCCGGAGGCGAACCTACGCTCTAGCGTGTTGATAGCCACAGGGTTTGTTATGCGCAGCTTCGCTGATGGTGACGAACTTCAGGGCACAACCGCTAACCCTGGGAGGGGACAATGACGACTTTGTCGGTGGTGATTCCGGCCTACAACGAAGAAGATGGGATCGCGGCGATTGTCGAGCGTGTGCTGGCGATCGCGCCGGCCTTGCAGCAAGTAGGTGTGGACAGCCTTGAGTGCATCGTTGTCGATGATGGCTCGAAGGATCGCACCGCCGAAATTGTGATGGGTTATGGCGAACGTGTTCGCCTCATCCGCCAGCAGAATCGCGGTTACGGCGGTGCCTTAAAAACGGGTTTCTGCGCCGCACAGGGCGAACTGCTTGGCTTCCTCGATGCTGACAGCACCTACCCGCCCGAGTATTTCCCGCAGATGTGCCGGGTTGCGCTCGACGGTGCCGATCTGGTTATTGGCAGCCGTATGGCCGGCGAGCGCAGCGAGATGCCACTTGTGCGCCGGGTTGGCAATTTTATCTTCGCAAACTTGCTCTCGCTGGTGGCGGGCGTGCAGATCAGCGATAGCGCGAGCGGCCAGCGCGTGTTGCGTCGCTCGATCTTGCCTATGCTGTACCCGCTGCCCAATACGCTTGATTTTACCCCAGCCATGAGCACGCGCGCCCTTCACGAGTCGCTGCGCATCGTCGAGGTGCCGATCCCCTATCGCGAGCGCTCCGGGCGCAGCAAACTCAGCGTGGTTCACGATGGCCTGCGTTTCTTCAAAAGTATTGTCTGGACGGCGCTGACCTACAACCCGGTGCGGATCTTCGGCGGGTTCGGCGCGCTGCTCTTGCTCGCCGCGTTACTCTTGGCAAGCGTGCCCTTGCTCGGCAACGCTTTCGGGCTGAGCTCCGGCTGGGATTTTCCGCAGCTCTTCGGCGCGCTGGTGCTGGCGGTGGCCGGTATTACGCTCTATACCACCGGCACCTCGTTCAGCTATATCGTGATGCTCTTCCATAAACGCCCCATCCGCCAGGGTCTCTTTGGGCCGCGCGGCAACGGGCGTAAGATCGAGAAACACTATTGGTGGCTTGGTATGCTCGCGATCGTCGCCGGTATCGCCACCTACGGCGTGGCGGTCTTCTTCAACCTCACCGACCCGGCGCTGGCGAACTCCTGGTTCGCACCGGTGGTCAGCGCGCTGCTCGTGCTAACGGGTGTGCAGCTGATGAGCGCGTGGTCGTTGGCGCGGATGCTTGCCGAGTTGAGCCGCCGTGAGGTGGAAGCAGCGGCCGATTTAAATTGGAACGAGCGCGGCCATATTATCAGCGATGTGGCGATGCAGCGCGCCGTTTCATAAGAGCTTGTCGAGTGCAGCGGGCGCATGTGCGGAGAGCAGCAAGAACCGCTACCCTATTGTAACGTTCGTGTAGCAACTGCGGATCAGGAGGAGCGGCTATGGAAGGTTTGGAACAGTGGAGCGCAGCTAATCTTGGTCAGGGGCACTATGTGCTTGGCTATATGATCGTGCTGATCGCGCATAACTGGCCGATCTTCCTCGCTATCGCCCTGGCGATCTGGGCTGGTATACGCCTCTACAGGGTGCCCACGCGTGAGCGGGTGTGCTGGCTCTTTTGTGCCGTTTTGTTCGGCCTTACCTACGAATACCAGAAACACGTCGCCCCAGAGCTGCATACAGCGATCGATTTTCTCTTCGGCATGGAACTGCTTTTCCTCAACCCCATCCTCCATGTCATCGTCGGCCCCATGTTAACAGCGCTGCTCGGCACGATCACCATGGTTTTTCTCTACAATGCGCTCTGGCTTCGTTTCGGCAGCAGACGCCTGGTGAAACGACCGATGCCAGAAGAGGTACTACCACATACGGGTAAATAGGCGCGGCTTGTTGCGCTTGCCTGGCGATTGTGTTACCTGGCAAGCGCGACAAACGATATTCTTTTATCCCGTTTGGAGGATGCATGGCCAAGCATGCCACGTTGTGGCTTGTGCTGGTGATTACTGGGGCTGCGTTTTTAGGGTTGCTCTCTGTGACAGGCCGCAGTGCTGCGCTGAATGAGGCAGAGTCCGCAGCGGTGTATTTGCCGATCGTCAGTTATCCCTATCCAACCTTGAGCAGTATACCGGTTTCGCCGACGACCGAGCCATTAGCGACCGCAACGGTCGATCCGGCG
Source organism: Candidatus Altimarinota bacterium (assembly GCA_012031775.1). Classification (GTDB taxonomy): domain Bacteria; phylum Chloroflexota; class Chloroflexia; order Chloroflexales; family Chloroflexaceae; genus JAAUTF01. The sequence goes on from JAAUTF010000311.1 coordinate 5,256, forward strand.
CAGCCGACAGCTACGGCAGAGAGTACTGCGCCAAGCGCGACCGCAGCGACGCCGACCCGCACCCTAACGCCTGATGAGACGGCCACGAGCTCGGTGCCGGAAGCGACCACGACGCCACCAGTGCCAACAAGCACCATGCCGATCGATACCGGCGGGCCGCTGCGCGAGGGCTTTGAGGACGATTCTGACCGTTGGCAGGTGGGCCGCGATGTCGCGGGCGGCGGCAGTATTACGCGCAGCGCAGTGCAGTTCGTGAGCGGCGAGTACGCAGCACAGCTGACGACGAGCAATAGCGGGGCGCGCGCGGCGCTGTTTGCGAGCTACAACGATGCGGCTGCTAACCATCAGTGGCAAGAGCGGCCCGGCACCTTCGTCTGGCAGCGAGCGGCCGTCTTTGTGCCAGCGGCAACACTTGCTGGTCTCGGCGCGCAAGAATACATCGATATCGGCGGGATGTGGGCGAGCAGTGCTGGCACAGGCTGGTTTCTGCGCGTGCGCCAGAACGGAGAACTTTTTGCCGTCGGCCAGCGTGATTTCGACGACAAAACAATCGAGTTCCGCCTGTATGGGCGCTTCCCAACCGAGCGCTGGGTCGATCTCGAGCTTGGTCTGCATTCTCAGGCTGGCCCCGGTGTAAAGCGCGCCTTTGCCTTTTTGCTCGACGGCGACTTTTACGGCTGGTACCATCAGGGCCGTATGAAGGACGAAACCTACGATCGCGCCGGGATCGGTATTGTGCGTACGAACCACAACGACAGCCTGGAGATCTTTGTCGACCAATGGCGCGATCTAGGCACGACCGCGCTGCCAACCGGGAGCGACAAACGTGCGACGGCTAATCTGCAAGAGCAAGACTACCGCACACAGAGCGGCGTGCAGTGGCAGATCGACTGGACGACCTGGGAGAACGACCTGCGCTTGCATCCGCAGTACGGCCTGTATTCGGCGAGCAGCCGCTTGCAATCGGGGCGCAACCTCGACCGTATGCCCGACCTGACGAATGGCTGGGCTGAGATCGAGATCGATTGGCCACAGGGAACGCCAGACACGCGGCCCAGCAGCTATTTTGGGCCGATGGTCGGCTTTCGTAAGGAGATAAACCGCGAGGAAAACCTTGAGATCATTCCGATCGGCAAAGGCGACGGCAAGGTGGCGCTGGCCTTTGAAGCCTGGGTCGGCTCGCCGCTCATTCTAGCTGAATGGCCGCTGCCAGCGGCGGCGATCGGCGGCGGCAGCCACATCCCCGAGCCGGGCGACATCATTCGGGCGCGCTGGCAGCAGATCAACGCCACGACCCTGAACGTGCGCGCGAGCTACTACGACGCCAGCAGCGACACCTGGTACAACGACATTATTAACTGGAGTGGGACGATCACGGCGCTTAGCGCCAACGGCAACACCGTCAACTACACCGATGGCTATCATACGGCCTCGTCGGTGACGATCGACTCGCCGCAGTATGCCATTCGCCGCTTCAAAGTCGGCACGCTGGAGACCTACCCGTGAGAGGAGTCAGGAGTCAGGAGTCAGGAGTCAGGAGCGCCTGGCAGACCTGCGGCAGCGGCGGCGTAAGGGCACCGCATGCTGCGCCCACAAGAAAACAATCAAGAAATGATCTCAAAATAAGATAGAGATCTATCTAAGGAGACCACCTAATGAGCGATACGCAAAACCCGCAAACACCCGAGAACGCGTCGCCCCTGGCGATAAAAATCGGGCATCAAAACTCGTCGCGCCGGCCCGCGCGATGAGCGTGCCAGCGAGATTCGT
>JAAUTF010000312.1 GCA_012031775.1 Candidatus Altimarinota bacterium
AGGTGTTGCGCCACCAAGTGCTGCGGCGGCGGCTACCGCTTGCGCGAGAGTCGGTTAAAGAGCGCACCGCTGGTTCAGCTGGCGGTGGCCGGTGCGTTAGTACCCGAGGCATTGGCGGCGGCTGAACTGCTCGAGCGCGAAGGTGTGGCCGTCAACGTGCTGAACCTGACCAGCGCGCGTCGCCTGTTTGAGCATTGGCAGGCCGCACGTAAAACAGCGGTGGCACCGCTCGACTGGCTGATCCGGCCCGAGGAACGCCAGGCACCGATCGTTACCGCCGTAGACGCTGCCGCGCACAACTTGGCCTGGCTCGGCAGCGTCTACGGCGCGCCGCTGCATGCGCTCGGCGTCGACGCGTTGGCCAATCCGGCGCGCGCGACGATCTCTACCGTCACTTCGGCCTCCACGCCGAGGGCATCGCCGAGGCGGCATTTGCGGCGGTCGACACGGCGATGGGGTGGTAGCGGGGCGGAGTCAGAATTCAGAATTCAGAAGAGCATAGAGTGCAGAGCGCCGATTCCCACCTCGCCAAGCTCTGCGCGCGGCACCCTTCAGACCCAGGCGCGCAGCTGAGAGGGACACCCGCTTGTGCATACAAGCACATTACATCAGATATGCAGCCCGCTTGAGCGGGCTTCGCTATCATTAGCCCGCTTATGATCTTTAACACATTAATCCGTCATACCCGCACGTCCAAGCGCTGAAGCGCTGGGCTATTGGCGACGGGAAGCCCGCTCAAGCGGGATCACCCGACGTAGAACGGATTCATGAATCAATCTATGAAAAACAGAGCCACTTCCATCCCCAAATGGTTACGCTGGACACACGCCGGAGTCATGATCGGGCCGCTTATGTTGCTCACTGTGATTCTGTTGGGGGCGAGTTTCTATTTTCAGCAGCTTGGTACAACGGAATGGGAGAAGCGCATCGCTCAGGTCGAAACGAACAGTGGCGACCCTCGATTGCTCGCCGATCAACTAGAATACGCGCACGACACACTTGTCACCGCAACGATGTTTCTGTCAGGGGGTTGGATCACGCTCTTCTACACACTGTTTCAGTCGGCACAGTATCAACAGCAGCTCAGAGATAGGAGACGCGAGTAGATGCCAACCACGGACACAGTGATCCACATTGGTAAAACTGTGCGCAATGCGCTCACAGTCAACGCACAGCGCTGGCGCGAGGCACTGCCTGTTATGGACGATCTACTACAGATCTTACCCAGCGTCTGTCGCGCTTTCGCCGCAGCAGTGCGTCATCGTAGGGATGATGACGCGTGAAGCGTGATTCGTGACGACGCCCGTGCGACCGGATCACGTTTCACGCTTCCGCGTACTCTAGCAGTGGTCAGATCGATTGAGCTTCATCGGTGTGCCCAAAGTGCATTGCGATGCGCTCGCGCTTCTGAATCCTGAGTCCTGACTTCTGCTTTAGAATGAGTTGATCGCTGCTACACTACCCATCGAGCGCCAGCGCTGCCGCATCGTGAGCCAGCAATTCGGCCAATACGGCAACGATCAAGGCGTGGTCGTCGCGCTGCGGCAGGCCAGAAACCGTTATCGCGCCCACGCAGCCGCTGCCCTTCAACATCAGCGGGAAGCTGCCGCCGTGCGCCGCGTAGTCGCTGGTATCCACACCGAGCTTTTCCTCAAGTGAGCCGCCCGACCGTGCCAACTCCAGGCCAATGGCGTAGGAACTGCGCTGGTAGAGCTCAACGACGTTGCGCTTGCGCCGTGCCCAGTCGCCGTTCACCGGTGCGGTGCCGGGCATGGCGTAGAAAAAAGCGTCTGCCCGGCCCACCTGATCTCGATGGTCACGCCCGCGCCACGCCCCTCTGCCGCCGCCCGCAAGCGCGCGCCGAGCACCCAGGCTGTGGCATTGTCGAAGCGCTCGAATTGGAGCTGTCGTTCCTGCTCTGCTATGCGCGCCAGGTCACGTTCGCTGTCCATTGTCTCTCCTTCGCTGCTGTGTTGCTCATAGATGCGGCCCTGCAAAGAACGGGCGCAGCGCGCTGCGCCCCTACTGAATCCTGAATTCTCCCCTAAAACACCAACCCCGCGGCACCGATGGTCAGGCCCGCGCCGGTGCCGATGAGCAGCACGCGCTGGCCACGCTGTACAAAGCCCTGGGCAACGGCCTCGGAGAAGGCCAATGGGAGCGAGGCCGCGATACAGTTGCCACGCTCGGCCAAATTGCTGAAAATCTGCGCTGGCCGGAAACCGTAGCGCTCGGTGAGCAGATCGAGGGCATGGCCGCTGGCCTGGTGCGCGATCACGGCGACATCTTCGGGAGCCCAGCCGAGCGTAGCAAAACACTCTTCTAGAAACGGGCCGACAAGCTGCGCCGCTTGCTTGTAGACCGCGCGCCCATTCATTTGGAAGGTATTCATCTGCGGCGTGGTCTGCGGGTTATTCGGGTGATGCAGCGTGCCGCCACCGACTAGACGCGTGAGATCCACGCCGCTGCTATACGTCGCTAATTTGCTGAAGTGCAATGCGCTGACATCCCCAGGAGCTGCCCGCGTCACAACCGCTGCGGCGGCGGCGTCGCCAAAGAGCACCGAACTGGTCGGTTCAGCGTAGTTGAGCGAGTGCGTGCTGATCTCGCTGCTACAAACCAGCATGGTGCGATAGATGCCAGTGCTGATCAGCGCTGCAGCGTGCTGCAGCGCTACCAGGAAGCTCATACAGGTAGCGTTGATGTCGTAACATGCGCTGCGCCCCTCCGGGGCACCGAGTTCGCGCTGGATAAAGGCAGCCGTGCAGGGGATAGCCTGCTGCGGTGCCGCCGACGCACCGATGATGGCATCGATAGCGTCGAGGTCGCACGCCGCCGATGCTAACGCGTGCCGCGCCGCTGCAACCGCCATACCAACACTCGTCTCACTTTCAACATAGCGCCGCGCTCGCACGCCAGTGACACGTTCGATCCAGCCCTCCGGCAGGTTGAGTTGCGCTTCAAGCGCGGCGCTTGTCACCACACGTGCGGGCAGGTAGTGGCCGAGGCCGACGATCTTGATTGGTAGCACTGTGTTGACCTTTTGAACCAAGGAACTTGTGAACTAGGGAACTAAGCTTTGCTTCATAATAGCTTCGATTGTGTGCTTCATTTGTAAATTGCTTGGTTCCTGGTTCCCTGGCTCCTAAAAAAGCAATTCCGCCAGCGCCTCGGGGCAATGGCTCGGTACGATGATAACATCGGGGCAGGCGTGCGTAAACTGGCTTAAGCCGGCAAGGGTGGTGTGCATCGCGGCGACATCATCCACAAGGCGGTGCGTAATCGGATGCGGCGGGCGCTGCTCGACAATTGCGCGTCGCAGCCAGGCTCCATCGGCGACAAAAAAGATCGTACCGCGCTCGGTTGCAGCAAGCAGGCCGATTTGGCCGCGTGCGTGGCCCGGCAGCTCCACCAGCAATAACGTGCCGTCGCCGAAAAGGTCATAGCTCGGCCCTAGCCCTGGCAGCTCCAGGCCCTTAAAATCGGCGATCAGCTGGGCGCGCGCGGCGAAATCCGGCGGCAGCAATGCCGGAATGAAACCACGCCGCAGCGCGTTCACCCCTTTTAACGAGGCCACGGCCACATAGCCAGCTTCGCTTGCCACCAAGCGCGCTGCTGGAAAATCGCGCAGCCCGGCGACATGATCGGCATGAAAGTGCGAGATCACGATGGTGGCGATGTGTGCGCCCGTAGACCAAAGCGCGCGATCTGCGCCACCACAGCTTCTGCTGGGTCGAGCGCCAACGGCGTAAACCAGCGGTAGAGCCGAAAGGGCCAGCGCCTTGTTGCCGTAAGCATCTGCGGCGCGTAGCCGGTATCCCAGAGCAGCCAGCCCTGCCTTGGGTGATACAGCAGTGCAACAAGCGCGTGGCAGGCCATGGTGCGCCGCCGCCCGCCGCGCATCACGTGGTGCTCGGAAGCCAGGCAGTAGCCGGTGTCGAGGATATGGACGCGTAGCGACATGACATTCCTATTTTGTGCGTTCTCTGCGTTCTCGGCGGTGTCGTAGCGGATTGCCTTCTGAATCCTGAATTCTGAATCCTCACTTTGCCAGATCCGCGATCGTCCGCCTCACACCGTCCGCTACACTGACGACCGGATGATAGCCGAGATCGCGCTGGGCGGCAGCGATAGTATAGGTTTGATGGCGCGCCAACACGGCGACGGTATAGCGTGTTAAGAGCGGTTCCTGGCCGGTCAGGGTTGCGCGTGCCTCCATCAAGCTGGCTGCGGTAAACGCGATAGGCAACGGGACGCGACGCAAGTTTGTATTGAGGCCTAACGCCGCCAGCACGGTTCGGATCAATTCCCATAACACAATGTGCTCGCCATTGGTGATAAAATACGTTTTCCCGGCGGCAGGCGCAGTGATACTAAGGAGAATCGCGTGGACAACATTGTCGATGTAGGTCATATCGACGCGGTTGCGCCCAGCGCCGATCTGCGGCAGACGTCCGGCCCGCGCAGCGGCGATCAGCCGTGGCAACAGCGCCTGATCGCCTGGGCCGAAGATCGCTTTGGGGCGCAGGATAACGCTCGGCAGATCTGGCGCAGCGCGCACGAGTTCTTCGGCTAGTTTCTTGCTGGCGGCGTAGTGCGAGCTAAAGCGCTGCGGGTAGGGCGCGCTTTCGTCGGTCTCAATATGATCTCCGCCGGTAAAAATCGTGGCCGGTGAGGAAATATGCACCAGCCGCGCAACATCGGCGCGGCGGCAGCCAGCGATTAGCGCTGCCGTGCCGCCAACATTGATGGCGTAGAAATCGCGCTTGCGACCCCAGGGTGCCGAGAGCGCCCCAGCGTGGCAGACGACATCTTGGTTGCGGCAGGCCCGAATAACCGTGTCGTGGTCGCGTAGATCGGCATACAATGGCAGCGCGCCGAGAGCAATAAGCTGCTGCGATGCGGTGAAATTGCGGCCCAAAAGCGTTACCGTATCGCCGCGCGCGATCAGCGCCTGCGCCAGGTTCTTGCCGAGAAAGCCGGTGCCGCCAGTGATAAGAATACGCATAAAATTGAACCGCTCTTTTTGCCACGAAGGATACGAAGAGCACAACGCCGCGCCATTTTTGGCATCCGCCCACCGTTTTGAACCACAAAGACCCAAAGACGCAAAGTTCTCTTTTTTGTACCACAGCGGGCGTGGCGAACGCAGAAATTTTCTCGTGTCTCCCTATCTCCCTGTCTCATATCACAGTTCTAATAAGGAGCGAAACCCGTGAGAAATCACAATCCGCTGATCTTTCTGCTCGCCCTCGCCCTGCTGCTGCCGCTTGCCCCGCCCGCTCGTGGTGCAGGCGATTTTGAACTATACCTACCGATAATCCACCAGCCGCGACCCGCGCTCCAACAACCCGACACGATCTCGTACTGGGGTATGAACGTCTATGTCACCAAGCGCGACCGTATTCGAACCGACGACGATCAGGCGCTGCTCGCCGATACGGCGCGGGAGCGAATATCGCCTGGACACGCGAGGAACTACCCTGGGATCTGATCGAGCCCGCCGACGGCGATTTTCGCACCGTGTATGATGGTTCACTGTTGCTGACAGCACAAAAAGGCTTCGGCATCATCGGCATGCTGCTGACCACGCCGTTCTGGGCGCGCGACAGCGCCTGCCGCAGCGATTATTGGTGCCCGCCCGCCGATGTCAATCAGTACGCCGAATTCGCCAGCTGGATGGTCGAGCGCTACGATGGCGACGGTGTGGACGACGCGCCGGGCTCGCCGCGCATCGCCGCCTGGCAGATCTGGAACGAGCCGAACGATACCCTGCTCTGGCCAAATATTGGCAACGACGGCAACGCGCGCAAACGGCGTTACGGCCAGCTGCTCGTGGCAGCGTATGATGCGATCAAGGCCGCCGACCCGACGGCAACGGTGCTCACCGGCGGCACCTACATCTACGATGGCAGCTGCGCGGGCGGGATTTGTGACGGCTTTAACTTCTTCAATGCCGACGGCGGCGTGTTTAAGCAGGTGCCCGCTGCACGCGACGCCTTTGATGTCTTCGCCGTCCATCCTTACATTCCCACCGACAGCCCGGACGCGACCTACATCCCACACGTTATCACGGTGCAAGGTCGGCTGCGCAACGCGCGCAACTGGCTCAACGATGCCGCGATCGGACGCCGCGATGCGCCGATCTGGATCACCGAGATGGGCTGGTGTACTGCGCCTGGCACGTGCCCCGGCAACGCCATTATAACTGAGGAGCAGCAGGCAAACTATATGGTGCGCTCGCTGGTGATAGCGCAGCAAACCGGCGTGCAGCACACCAGCTACTTCCAATTTGAAGACGCCTTCGACGACGATGGGCGCGAGTGGAGCAATGCGGCGATCGTGCGCAACTACACTGGCAGTGCGTACCCGCCGAAGCCAGCCTATAACGCCTACCGCGTATTATCGAGCCAGCTGCGCAACGCCGTTCCTGTCGGCATCGGCCCAGCCCATACACACCAGTACGACGCCGAGAATTTTAACGGCAGCGGCGGCGTCTATCACTACCGCTACACTCGTGGCAGCGCAATTATCGATGTGCTCTGGGTGCCGCAGGGCGAAACGATAGCGAGCTTTGCCCTGGAGTCTAACCGCAGCGTGCGCCTCTTCGACCGCGACGGTGGCTCGTTGGGGCCGAACGTCAGCAACGGGCGCCTGAACCTCAACCTGAGCGAGCGCCCCTTGATCGTCGTACAGGAGTAGCGCTATTTTGAACCGCAAAGGCGCAAAGAACGCAAACTCCGCGTGCTCTGCACCATCTACGCTTACATGCGCTAACGAACAGCTTTGTAGAGCGCCAGAGCGCGCTCACGCTGAATTTTATGATCGACGACCGGGGCCGGATAAACGACGCCGATCTGCACGCCGACCTGGCGCTGCAGTGTCTCCGACATCTTCCACGGCTCGTGGATGAAGCTATCGGGGACGTTGGCAAGCTCAGGAACATAACGACGCACGTAGGCACCTTGCGGGTCGAACTTTTGGCCCTGGCTGGTCGGATTAAAAATGCGAAAGTAGGGCTGT
>JAAUTF010000313.1 GCA_012031775.1 Candidatus Altimarinota bacterium
GGCCTCCGGCGCTGCCACCACCGCCGCCAAGCGCGCGCAAGGTGAATATGTCGCTGCTCTACATCTGGATCGTGCTCTACGGCTTCGTCGGCACACAGCTAGCCTGGACACTACGGCCCTTTTTTGGCGACCCAGGGCTGCCCTTCCAGATCTTCCGCCCGATTGAGGGTAATTTTTACGTCAATCTGTTCCATACCTTCTTCGGGCTGTTTAGTTAGGTTGTTATTGACCATCGCCGCAGCAAAGCTGCGGCGATGGTCAATAACATTATATTATGGCCACTCACGACAGCCTTTCTATCTTATTTGGCCTGATCGTCACTGCGCTTGTCAGTGGGATGGGTGTGGTGGTGCTGCTGCGCATCGGCCCGCCCCAGGCCAAGCCAACCCTCGACGTGGTGCGCGGTTTCCCGCCGGAGCGGTTCCCCGATCGGCAGCTGGTACAGATAGCACCTCTGAGCGCGCTCGTAGCCACGCAGGCGCGATTGATCTCGATGTACGCGCAGTTGCCCCACGAGAGCGAACTGGCGGTCTGGGTGCGCGCATTTCTGCTTGAGCTGCGCCAGATTATGGACAGCGCCTACCGCGTGGCCAGCGTGGCCGTGTTGTATGACCAGACCACGCAGCTCGACAGTGTCGTGAGCGAAGTGCAGCGCATCGAGGCGCAGCTCGCCGAGACCGCCATGCAACGGATGCTCAATGCCCAGAGCGACATCGATACCGAGCGCTTCGAGACGCGCCTGGCCGTGCTACGGCGTTGTGTGAAAGAATTGGCTAGGCCGTAGGGGTGCAGTAGGCTACGCCCCTACGGCCTAGACGGCGCACCAGTGGTGCGCCGTCTTTTTTTACCCAAATTAGACTTGACAGTCTAGACCACAAGGTCTATATTATCAACTATGGAAAGCATCTTTACACGTAGTTTTGAGCATAACGAGGAGCTACTAGCAGCAGCCTTGGAGGAATTCGCAACCTACGGCTACGAGCAGGCCTCGATCAATCGGGTACTGGCGGCGAGCGGCATGAGCAAGGGGCAGTTCTACTATCACTTTAAAAGCAAGGAGAACCTGTACTTCGCGCTGATCGCGGTGTTGATAACCCGCAAGCGAGCCTATCTGGCGCGCGTGATGCGTCCGGAAGATGTTGCGCAGAATCTGTTCGGTATCTTCAGGCAGCAGATCCGCTACGGCTTGCTGTTTGCGCGCGAGTACCCGCTGATCAACCGCTTCGCCGAGCGCTTCAGCCGCGAGCGCGGCAGTGTGATCTACGCACAGGCGCTAGAACGCTTCAACTTCAACGAGGATGCCCAGCTGCACGCACTGATCGCGCGCGCTGCGGCGAATGGCGAACTGCGCAGCGACCTACCGCTACCGGTGATGACGCGGATGATCGGCTACCTCTTCACGCACGCCGCCGATCTCGTCGATCTCCACGACCTCGATCAGGCCGAGCAGCAGCTAGACTATGTGATCGCGATGATGAAGAATGGGCTTGCCAGCCGCTAAGGCAAGAACTCAGAACTGAGAACCGAGAACCAAGCAGTGTCATCATGTGGAGGAAGTTTATGGAAACGCTTCAGTTTCCGGTCGGTTACTATCAAATGCACGCAGAGAAGATCGTCGACTATCAGCTGAACCGCTGGCACGCGCTGGGCTACTGTCGGCTAGAGGATATGCGGGCAGCGGCGGCGCGCATCAAAACGCTCGACGACTGGAAGGGCGTGATGCTCGAACTTGCCGAAGGCGCGCTAGCCGAGGGCGCCTGATGAACAGCACCTTTTTGATCCGCGCCGCCGAGTTCTTCACACACCCGAGCGACCCCGATAAAATGGTGCTCTACCGGCGTTTCCGCGAGCTGTTCTACGGCCAACTGATGCGCGCTGAGCCGATCGAGCGCCACGCCGTGCCGTATCTGGGCACAACGCTACCAGCGCTGCGCTTGCCGCGCCAGGGCGGCGTAGAGCGCGGCACACTGGTGATGCACGGCGGCTTCGACTCCTTCATCGAGGAGTTCTATTCGATCGCGCGCTACTTCAGCGAGTGCGGCTACGAGGTGATCGCCTTCGAAGGGCCAGGCCAGGGGGCGGCACTGAAAGAAAGCGGGTTGCAGCTACTACGATGGGAGAAGCCGGCAAAAGCTGTGCTCGATTACTTCGGTGCAGCGAATGTAACCTGGCTGGGTATTTCAATGGGCGGCTGGATGTGCTTTCGCGCCGCCGCGTTTGAGCCGCGTATCAGCCGGGTAATCGCGCTCAGCATCGCCTACGACTACATGCTTATTCCGCCCGCAGCGGTGGCGAACTTCGCGCGCTGGCTGATGGAGCGGCGCGCACTTTTTGCACGGCTCACTGAGCTGAAGATGCGTATGCGCCCCCAGGAGCGCTGGGGCATCGAAAACCTGATCCACATCACGCGCACCGATAACGCGCTCGACGCCTCGCAGCGGATGCTGGAGTTCAACGCCACTAACCAGCACGCCGAGCGCGTAATGCAAGACGTGCTGATCCTTAGCGGTGCAGCCGACCACTTCATTCCGCTGAAGATGCACCACCTGCAAGTAGCGGCGCTGCGCAACGCGCGCTCCGTCACCGGGCGCATCTTCAGCGCCGCCGAACACGCCGAGAACCATTGCCAGGTTGGCAATATCGGTTTGGCGCTCGACGTGATGGCGACGTGGGCGGAGCGCGTCGGGGCCGTAGGGGTCGATCATGCTGCGCGCCTACGGCCTGAACTTGTCGGCTAAAGCTCACTCCATCCTGAGACGCAATGCGCTGATCGCAGACTGCAAGGCATCGGCGCTAAACGGTTTGGCCAGTAGCCAGCGCGCTCCGGCCAGCATCGCACGGCTCACCAGTTCCTGATCGCTCTGCGACCCCATCATCACGACGCGCAGCTGCGGCATCAGTTTCGTCAGCTGCGCGGCCAGCAACAGGCCGTCTTCCTCGCCAAGCACGCTATCGACCAGCACAATCGTTGGGTGTTGCTCGCCAACGAGCTTAAACGCGTCGGCCATATTCGTAGCACGCCCAACAAGCTCAACCCCTTCGATCAACGTGAGCAGCTGTTCAAGCTGGTCGAGCGTCTCCGGCGTATCATCAACAATGAGCACCCGTGCGGTGGATGGATGCTCGGCGAGGAATTGCTCTTCTACCTGCCATACATTGGCATCGCCGTTCACACCCGCTGCATCGAGCACCGCGCGTGCGACAAAGATCGGTGCATTGGCGCGCACCGCCAGCGCGATCGCATCGCTGGGGCGCGCGTCGACCACGAAACGTTGCGTATCGGAGAGCAGCGCGATCTCGGCAAAAAAGGTGCTCTCGGTGATCTTGGTGATGACCACGCGCTCGACACGTGCCTGTAGTGTCTCCACCAGGCGCAGGGCCAGATCGTGCGTGAGTGGGCGTACACTCTGCTCGCCAGCCAGCACCATGGCGATCGCATCGGCCTCGGTCGGCCCGATCCAGATCGGCAGCGAGCTAGTCTCGTTCGCCTGTAGCACAACAACCCGATGCTGAGTCAGCGCACTGATGCGGATGCTATCGACCGTCACCGCAACGAATTCATCTTCCATCGTATACTCCTGATCTCGTGAATAGCCTGAGTCACTCGTGATGTGCGCCGGATCTTCTGACTCCTGACTCCTGACTCCTGACTCCGCCGCTCTCGAATGTCTTGAGTCATTGGTGATGTGCGCCCGATCTTCTAACTCCTGACTCCTGACTCCTGACTCCTCTTCAAGCAGCGGCCTGAGCCGATCGCGCAAGCGCCGTCTGCCAAAGAAGAGGCGACCCTTGAGCGTGCTGATCGGTACACCGAGCAAGGCGGACAGTTCGGCGTAGCTATAGCCTTGCAGATAGAAGCCGATCACGGCGTCGCGGTTAAGCGGCGATAGCGCGGCGAGCGCGGCGACGATGGTATCGTGCAACTCGCGCATCGCAGCGACCTCATCGGGCGCGGGCAACCCGGCCTGCCAGATCGTGAAGAGGCCTCGTTCTGTTGCGAGCGCATCGAGCGAAAGCAAACGGCGACGGCGCAGCTGCATCCGCGCCAGGTTAGCGGCGATGGCGTGCAGCCAGGCGGCGAAACGCGTCGGCTCGCGCAGCTCGTGCAGCTTGAGCCATGCGCTCAATGCCGCCTCCTGCGCAACATCCTGCGCCTCGGCCTGCGACCCAAGCAGGCGCAAACAGAGGCCAAGCAGCGAAGGATAATGGCGCTGCAACAGCACACCAAAAGCCTCGCGGTCGCCGGAGCGAGCCAATGTAACTAGGGTCATGTCGGTCGGCTCATGCATCACGGATTCATGATGCGCGAAGCGGAGGAAATGTTATAGAGGAGAATTCAGGAGTCAGGAGTCAGGAGTCAGAAGATAAGCACCCACCCCGTAGGGGCGCAGCATGCCGCGTCCCCTACCCATCGCCCGCAATGCCGCGATGCCCGGTATTCTGAATTCCGAATCCTGAATTCTGAATTCGGACGTTCGTTTTGGCGGCAAAGCTGCTAAAACGAACCCCAACCGACCGCTTTTCTGAAACCTTATCTAGAGATGAATCCCACACTCGACTTTGTCAAAACCATTCCAACGCCCGCCACGTACATCATCGCCGTTGGCCGGTTTTGTACACGGCGCGCAGCCGATGCTGGGGTAGCCTTGGTCGAGCAGCGGGTTATACGGAACATTATGTCGATGAATATAGCGCCAGACCTCGGCTTCGCTCCAATCAGCCAGCGGGCTGATCTTAAGCAGCGCGTGGCGCTCGTTCCACTGCAAAAGCGGTGTTGCAGCGCGCTGGCTGGTCTGGTCGCGGCGGATGCCACTCAGCCAGGCTGCGTAGGGTTGTAACGCAACGGCGAGCGGAGCGACCTTGCGGATAGCGCAGCAGCGGTCGGGCTCGCGCGCGTAGAGATCCGGCCCTTCGCGCTGCTCCTGCTCAGCGAGACTGATCGCGGGCTGATGGCGATCGATGTGAATGCCGTAACGACGTTCAGCCGCTTCGATCAGCGCGTAGGTCTCGGCAAACAACAAATTGGTATCGAGAAAGACCACCGCGATCGGCAGGTCGCCGCGCACCACCATATCGAGCAGCACCATGCCCGCCGCCCCGCCGAAGCTACAAGTCAGCACCGCCTGGTCACGGAAGTGCGCGGCAGTCCAGTCGAGCAAGATCTCCGGCGACTGGACGGCGAAATGCTCATTTAATGCCGCCAGGTCGGCACTTGTCCAACGTCGCTCGTTGCTACCGTTGTCATAGCTACCTCACAGGTGTAGGAGAAGTCAGAAGTCAGAAGTCAGGAGTCAGAATAATCCAGGCATACGATTATGGGCTTCTCACTGCCTTTTACCTCAACGGCCCTGCTTGCGGCTTAAAAAAGCGGAGCACGCAGCGATGAGATCGCTGTGGGCTCCGCCTCAATGCGGTGTTATAGTTGTGCGTGCAAAACAGCAATGCTGTAATACGCGCAAGTTGCTGCGCCTCGATCACAGATCCGACCCTCTTTCTACAGCACTCGCCTCGATTACGCGCTGGCGCAATACGTCCACCAAGAGCAGATCATAATCGAGATGCTGTGCCAGCCGAATCATCGTTGCGGGATGGCGCAGCTGAGCTGCACCAATAATTTGCGGCAGATCTTCGGCAACATGGCCACCGAGCTGCAAGAAGTACGGCACGACGACGATATTTTGTTGGCCAGTATGAGCTAGTCTGTCGATTGCGTCGCCGAGCAAGGGCGCGTTGAGGCCAAGGAAACTTAGCTCCACCGCACGGTAGTGTGCTGTTGCACGCAGTTGTTCGCACAGCGCAGCGATCGGCGCATTGGCCTCCGGTGTCGGGCTGCCATGGGCTACAACAAGCAAGGCGCACGCGCCAGGCACACAGCCCGCCTGATACGCACGCTTGTCGACCAGATCGGCCAGCGCCGGGTGTACGCCGAAGGCCGCACCGAGGGCAAAGTCAAGCTCGGGATGGGCAGCCTGCGCCAAGTGTAGCAAGTGCGGCATGTCTTCGGCCACGAATTTGCCATGGACGAGGAAGTAGGGCTGCACGACCACATGCTTCGCGCCACGCCGCACACAGCGTGCGAGCATCGCATCGAAGCGCGGGCGGCTATAGTTTAAAAAGCTCGCGCCGACGATCGGTGCCGCGCCGATCTCGCGCAGCCGCGCCGCCAACCGGATCATCGCCGCACCAGATGCGCGCCGCAGGCTGCCATGGCCAACAAGAATGACTGCTTGCATAGATTCTGGTAGAGACGGGCGCAGCATCCTGTGCTCGTCTTGCATGCTGCCTACCGCGTTTCAATTTGCTCTGTCGTCCGCTGCGACAACGGTTCAACCACCAGGGGAGCGTTCGCCTCGAACCAGCGCAACTGCGTTTGCAGGGCAACAACTTCGCCCACAACCAACAATGCGGGTGGCGTTAGACCGATCTGAGCAACTGCGACAGCGGTCGTCGCCAATGTGGCGACAACCGTCGTCTGCGCCTCGGTGGTACCCCAGCGAATCACCGCTGTCGGTGTGTCGGCAGGCCTGCCGTGTGCGATCAATTGGGCGCAGATCGTGCTCAGACGGCCCGTGCTCATCAGAAAAACCAGCGTGTCGATGCCGGTCGCCAGCGCGTGCCAATCGATGCGCGAGCGATCGCGGGTTGGATCTTCGTGGCCGGTAACGACGGCGAACGATGCAGCGTGGCTGCGATGCGTCAACGGAATCCCAGCGTAAGCAGGGACAGCGATCGCCGAACTGATGCCGGGCACCACTTCCCAGGGAATATTGGCTGCCACAAGCGCCGCAGCCTCTTCGCCACCGCGCCCGAAGACAAAGGGATCGCCACCCTTTAAGCGTACCACCGATCGCCCGGCACGGGCGTGCGCCACCAGCAGCTCGTTGATCGCCCACTGCGCCAGCGAGCGCCCGCCCGCGCGCTTGCCTACATCGAGCAATTCGGCATCGGCGCGGCACGTCGCTCAGCAGATCGGGGCCGATCAGGGCGTCGTGTAAAACCACATCGGCGGCTTGCAGACG
>JAAUTF010000314.1 GCA_012031775.1 Candidatus Altimarinota bacterium
AACAAACCAGACCAAACCTTAATAGGTTGTAACAAGTTGGTGGTGCGACACACGGTGTCAGCCGCGTGTCGCACCACCAACTTCAAAGCGGTTTGATACTCGGATTTAAATATAAAGCACCCAGTACACACCGATGCCAATGATGGTTGCGACAAGATACAGGCCATATGCGGCACGCATATAGGGTTTGTAGTTGCTAAATTTCAGCCGGGCAGGCACGAGTTCGTTGCCGCGCAGCGTAACAAAGATACCGAAGATCAGGGCTACTGCGCCAACGATCTCGTGGCCGGTCATCATCGCGAAGTCCGCCACCGTCAGCTGCTGCTCGCTAGCAGGTTCAGCCGCTAGCAAGGAGCCGATCATCACGGTCAAAACGAGTACTGCGTTGAGGATGACGGCACCTGTCTGCACCCAGCGATGCGCCTCATAGCGTTGCCGCCACGCCAGAATGGCACCTACCGTCATCGCAAGTATCACGCCGATGCTCAGCAGCA
The DNA here is from genome assembly GCA_012031775.1 of Candidatus Altimarinota bacterium. Classification (GTDB taxonomy): domain Bacteria; phylum Chloroflexota; class Chloroflexia; order Chloroflexales; family Chloroflexaceae; genus JAAUTF01. The sequence continues at coordinate 495 of JAAUTF010000314.1, forward strand.
GCGTCAGGTCGATAATTAGCGGGGCCGCAGTCCCGAGCAGGCCAGTGTTGCCCATAGTTCCTCCTACACGTGCTCGACGCCGAGCGCCTGTGCGATCTCGCCGATGACCATCGACTCGGCCTCGGTGACACGCTGGCCGCCGAGGCCGAGAAAAGTACCTTCTTTTGCGGCCTGGGCTACGTTCTGCGCAATATGTACCAGCCAGCGCTTATATGCTGCCGCGTCGTCGGCGCTGGCTTTGGCAGCGAGTATTGTGTTGACCGCAGCGATCTTTTCGAGTAACTGCTGCCGCAGTTCCGCACCGGCGTGGGCCACGGTATGGCTCACGCTCTCGCCCTCGCCGTGGATGGTGGCACCGCCAACGGCCGAGTTTGCGGTGTCCGCACGCTCCTGCGCGCTGGCGTCGATGGTTTGTGCGACAGCTGCCACCAGAGCACCGGCGTGCTCTTTCGAGTCGTCGATGAACTTCATCATCGCAAGCGTCTCTTGTACAAACTGCACTGGCCCGGCTTGCGGCGTGATAATCACGGCGGTGCCGATGAGCAGCGGTAGCTCGGTGATAGCGTTCCATTCTTGCGCGCTAAAGTCGCTTCGGTTTGTCATCGCTGTACCCTTAGCAGATTGTAGATTGCCGATTGCAGGTCGGTGCGAGCTAGGGTTTCTGTGATATAAGCGGTAGGTAGAGCAATGCGTCGCTGGTACCGGTGCGCGTCGGCTGCGCTGTGACAGTGGCCGTGGCACTTGGCGTGCCTGGCCCCGGTGTAAGCGTGTGCGTTGGCGTCGTGGTTGGCGGCAGCAACGGCACGATTACGTCGACCGCTGTCAGGCGAATTTTGGCCGCTGCGGAGGTTTTATCGTCGCCAAGAAACATGAAATCAGGGACGTTGTATGGCTCACCGAACGCGCTATAATCGCGCAGCGGCCCGCTCAACACCGTGCTGCCGCTCCGCAGCGTATAGCTATCACCCTGGATTGTCAATTCGTAGGTACGCAGGGTCGTGGTGTCGAGCGCGACGCCCTCATCCCGGACAAAGGCTGGCGGGTAATCTTGCGCCCAGACTTCGTCTTCCCAGAAGCCTAGTTCGATGCCTTTTAAATCGTTGCTGAGTACGATCACGCTGAACCCGGCGCGATTGACACTGGAATGCTGCTCATCCAAAATCTGCACCGTGAAGCGAAGCGTATAGCCATCGGCACGCGTGAGCGCGTCGTATGCACGAATATCGCCGATATAGCCGACTTTCTCGCTCTCGTCGGGTGTTGTGTCGAGCGTCACACCGCCGTTCTCGACGGTCTCCGTCCAATCTTCGGGCGCGCAGGGAAAAGGGAAATTCTCACAGCCAAGAAAAAAGCCCTGGGCCGATGGCTTCGTGCCGAGGCTGCCATCATAGAGCGTCACCGTCGCCGATTGCACCGGCACTGCAAGTACGAGAGTGGCGACGATGAAGGTGAGCGTGCCAAGCAAGCGCTTATGCATGACGCTGATACCTCCTACGCTCTTGCTGCCTGTGCCTGACGGATGATCTCTTCGACCTGGGCGAGATGGCCCTGCGCGTGGGCGAGGCCAAGCGCAAACCGCGCCTTCGCATCGACGACGGGGCCACCGGGCCAGGCCTCATTTGTCAGATCGAGATGCGGCTCATCCGGCCACATACCAAGGCTGGCCAGGCACATACGTCGGCTTTCGGCAATACGCTGGCGCAGCGCGGCGATCGTCGTGATGCTTTCCCAGGGCACTTCGTAGCGTGAGCGCCCATGATACTCTACTCCGCGCGCCAATTCCGCTGCTAGCGCAGCCTGTTCCTCGTTGCCCGCCGTAAAATGCACCACCACATGGCCCAGCGTCCAGGCGATAGTCGTTTCCTCTGCTGTCGCCGCTACCTCATCCTTAGCCTCCGGTCGACCGGCTGAAACGTCACGTCGAAATCGTCGCATGCGGCCAGCAACTGCTCAACATGACGGCTGAATTCCTCCATCTCACGGCCTAGATCCGCAGCCGTCAAATCAGCGGTCATCTCGCGCAGTGTTGTCTCGCCACGCCATACCACGGTGAAGTCGATCATATGATCCTTTTCTTTACTTGGCCACGAAGGGCATGAAAGCGCCACAATTATTCTATTTCCCGGTCTCATCGTCGCTCGATCTTGCTGTCACCGATGAAACTGCGGCAGCACTTGTGCCGCCATCGCTTCGAGTCGATCAAGATCGTCGAGCGCCATCCACTGCAACATAATGCGCTGCACACCGGCTTCGGCAAAGTGGCCGAGCTGCTCGACAATAGCGTTCGCGGTGCCGATCAGCACCCCGCGTTCGCGCAACGCCGCCGGGTCGCGCCCGTTGAGCACACGTGCCACTTCGGCATCGTCGCGCCCAAAATTCACCTGATTCATCAGCGAGCGGCGCACTGTGCTTGCATCGCGCCCGTGCAAACTCACAAGGTCGTCGAGCATCTGGCTCAGCTCGTGAAACTTCGCTGGCGCAACAAAAACGCCGTTCCACTCGTCTGCATAACGGGCGACGAGCGGTAGTGTCAGCTTCGGGCCGTTGCCGCCGATGACGATCGGCGGCCCATGGAGGCGCTGCGGTCGCGGCAGCAAGAGCGCCTCTTCGAGATGGTAAAATTCTCCCTCGAAGAATACTGGCTCATCGCTGCGCAACAAGCGCCTGATGACCTCCAACGACTCGGTGAAGCGCACAAAACGCGGTGTGGTGTCGAGCAGGTCGAGGCCAAACTTGGTATGCTCGCGTTCCTGCCAGCCCGCACCGAGGCCGAGCTGCAGACGACCAGCGGAGAGATCGTCCACTGCTGCCGCCATACGCGCTGTCATACTCGGATGGCGAAACGAAGCCGGCGAGACGATCGGGCCGAACTCAATGCGCTGGGTATGGCTGGCCAGCCAGGTCAGCGAAACCCAGAGTTCGAGCGAGTCCATGTCTGGCGGGGTAGCATCGGTATAATGGTCGGAGCGGTACAATCCGGCAAAGCCGAGATCTTCCGCCGCTTGCGCCAGCCGCTGCCAACGCGGCCAGTTTAGGCCGTGCTGGCCCTCGATCATCAGGGCAATGTCCATTGTGGTACTTTCTGAACTGAGAACTCAGAACCAAGAACCAACCTTTATTATTACGCATCACGCATCAAGTATACCGTAACTGGTGCCGCTCTGTATCACACTTACCTGTAACCTCACCATGCAGAAATCAAACTCTACCAAAATCGCAGCGCCGCATCGTTCCTGTTCGAAGCAGTGCTGCTGCTATACCCACTCGGCCTGATCGTCTTTACGCTCTGGTACCTGGTTGTGCCCGACCGCGAAGGCATCGGCGCGCTCGTGCGGGTGTTCGCGCCGTATCTCTTTTTGCCGCTCGGGCTGCTGTTACCCTTTCTGCTGTGGCGACGGGCCTTTGCCCTACGGCTGATACTGCTGAGCTGTCTTGCTATTTTTGCCTTCTGCTTCGGGCCAGCCTTGAACATCCCACAGGCCGAGGCAGCTGCGCGCGCCGAGCTGCGCGTAATCAGTTGGAACACCTATGTCGACGGCGTCTCGCACGAGTCGCTGCGGGCTGTGCTCGCCGATCACAATGCCGACGTGGTTGCATTGCAGGAAGTTATCCGCGAACCGCTGCGTGAAGATGGCGATCTGCTGGCGCGTTATCCCTACCATCTTCTAAGCGACGATCGCACCGCGCCGGGGATGGCGATTTTGAGCAGATTCCCGATTGTTGAGTCCGGCGTGCCGGATCTGCCAGATGAAGCCTGGGATATGCCGCGCATCGTCTGGGCGCGGCTCGATCTTGGTGGCGGGCGCACCGCGCTTGTCGTCAACGCGCACCCCATCCCGCCGCGCACCTTTTTAACCGACGATTGTCGGCTGCGCTGCTACAACCGTGGCCCACGCGATGGCCAGATTAGTGCGCTGCGTGCCTTTGTTGAGCCCTTGAGGGTGAGTGGCGAGCCGCTGCTGCTTGTCGGCGATTTTAACGTAACTGAGCGCGAGGAAGCCTACCTCGACCTTAGCCGTGGCTTTACCGATGTGCAGCGCGCTGTGGGCCTGGGCATGGGCGCAACATGGCGACCGGGGCGCTATACGCTTGGCATCCCGGTGCTGCGTATCGATTATATGTTCGCCAACGACCGCATCGAGCCGCTTTCCTATGTGCTCGACTGTCGTCGCCACGGCAGCGATCACTGCGCCCAGATCGGCGCGTTTCGCTTGCGCTAGCACAACGCCGCAAAAATTCGTTTGGCTTGTAGATAAGCCTCAGCTGCACAAGGTTGTGTGATAGCGCTACTCCGGAGGGATTTCGCGCGAGAGACGCAGATTTTCAGACATAATGTGTACTTTTTCGTACACATCGGCTAAGGAAAGAGTGCTTCCAATCGAAGGAATGTCAATCTGTGCTTCAATACCGGTGGCTTCTTGTAAAAGCCACTGTCCGTTATCTTGTCGCGAATAATACTCGATATAATAATCATCCTGTGCGATCAAAATGTAGTCTTGTAGTGTCGCTATCGTCCGATAGTGTTGGAATTTCATCCCTCGATCATAACGCTCGGTTGATGGCGACAATATTTCAATAAGAACGAGCGGATTGAGTAGTGTGTCAAGCGCGGCATCAGTAAATTGAGGCTCACCACAACAAATGACAAGATCAGGATATGTATGTAGACCAGTTTTCTGTATTTTAACCTGCATATCGCTTGGGGATATTTGGCATGGTCTTCGGCGGAGTTGACCGTGTAATGCAGCTAACGTATTTCCCGCAATGAGATTATGTACGCCTGAAGCTCCAGTCATAGCATAAATCCGGCCACCATAATATTCATGCTTTGCGGTGCTTTCACGCTCAAACTGCATATATTCTTGCTCAGTGATGGGTCGTTTTGGCTGTGCAGTCATATAGTCCCACCTTTCTTTATGGGTTGTACCCAGGCGGCGATGCAGCACGCGGCTACGTCGTGTGCCGCATCACTAACTTTTCACAAACGATTTATGATTGTTATATGATAGCAGTTTTGTTCTACTTCTGCAAGTATTTAATGGGTTTAGTGTGATATTCGTTTCGTTGTGGTGTGGCAGCAAAGCTGCCACACCACAACGAAACAAGTAGCATTCCGCCCCGGACATGGAGTGCGCAAAGTGCTAAGTATGGTATGATTGACGGTGCATGCGCAGCGCACGTCTGCGCCATCGGCTTTAGCAAAGGGGATCTATCGTGTCGTCGACACGGATTGTACAGATAGGATTAGTGCAGCTGCAATGTAGCGCCAATGCAGGCGAAAACACGGCGCGTGCTGTGGTAGGCGTGCGCGCCGCTGCGGCGCAGGGCGCACAGATCGTCTGCTTACCTGAATTGTTTCGCTCGCTCTATTTTTGCCAGAGCGAGGATCACGTGCATTTCGCGCTCGCCGAGGCCATCCCCGGCCCGAGCACTGAAATGTTTAGCGCGCTCGCAAAAGAGCTGGGCGTCGTAATCATCGCCAGCCTATTTGAGAAGCGTGCCGAAGGCTTGTACCATAATACAGCGGTTGTGCTCGATGCCGACGGGACGTATCTGGGGAAGTATCGCAAGATGCACATTCCCGACGATCCGCTGTTCTACGAGAAATTTTATTTTACGCCCGGCGATCTAGGCTTTAAGGTTTTTCCGACGCGTTTTGGCAAGCTTGGTGTGCTGATCTGCTGGGATCAGTGGTACCCCGAGGGCGCACGGCTGACGGCGCTGCGCGGTGCTGAGGTGCTCTTTTACCCCACGGCGATCGGCTGGCACCCTAGCGAAAAAGCCGAGTACGGCGCAGCCCAGCACGGCTCCTGGGAACTCATCCAGCGCTCGCACGCCGTAGCCAACGGCTGCTATGTCGTGAGCGTTAATCGCACTGGCCACGAGGGCGAGCCCGATGGCGGCATCGAGTTCTGGGGCCAGAGTTTTGTCGCCGACCCTACCGGCACCGTTGTTGCCAAGGCGGCTGTCGAAACGCCCGAGGTGCTGGTTGTACCGTGCGATCTGGCGCGTCTCGATGTGCAGCGCACGCATTGGCCCTTCCTGCGTGACCGCCGCATCGATGCTTATGGCGAACTGACGAAACGGTATATCGACGAATAGCGGTACAACCAATGCTCAATCCATCATCTTTAGGCTATAGTATGCCCGCCGAATGGGCACCGCACCGCGCCACATGGCTCTCCTGGCCGCACAAGGAGGCGAGTTGGCCCGGTAAACTCGATCGCGTTTGGCCAGCCTATGCCCAGGCCGTGGCAGCATTAGCTCGCTCGGAGACGGTGCATATTAATGTTGGCGATGCCTCGATGGAGGCACAGGCGCAGGCGTTGCTGGCAGAAGCTCACGCGACGGGCGCGATCCGCTTTCATCATTTTCCCACCAACGACGCCTGGTGCCGCGATCTACTGGTGCGATTTTTGTGGTGCGTCACGCGAGGATGCCATTGGCCGCGACCGTGATT
>JAAUTF010000315.1 GCA_012031775.1 Candidatus Altimarinota bacterium
CGAAGGCCTCGAACCGGATCGAGCGCCTAACGGAGGACTCTGGAACCTCGTAAAGCCGCGCGCCTCGGCCGGACCACCTTCGATCTCCGCAGCGAGCGCGAGCGTCGCGCAACCATATGCCGGCTATCTTCAAGTGTACGAACTCTACCTCGACGTACGCGGGCGCCGCCTGCTGGTGCCTGAAAACCAGATCGACCTCTCGCTGACACAAACCCGGCTGCTAGCCCTGCTCTTCAACGAGCAAGGCGGGTTTGTCTCCGATGTGCAGCTGGCTGAGCACCTCTTCGGCCAGATATCCCCTGAAACGGTCAATCGTGTCACTGCGGCGCTCGATACGCTGCGTCGGCGAATCAACGTCGAGCTGCGGATCAGCCCCGTGATCGAACGCATCCACGGCCAGGGCTATCGCCTCGCCCAGGGATGAGCTGATTCGTAGGGGTCATGCATGCATAACTTCTACTACAGCGCATCGCAAAGCGATAAATCCTTGATCTGGCGTGATCTGTCTGCTATTATTGCCTGACGTAGTCAGCTAGCGTCATAAGGGATGGAGCGACAGCATGGCACGGCTTGCAGTCACGATCAACAGCGAGCAGCGCACCTTTGCTATCACCGATAAAGGGTTGGCGATCGGGCGCCAGCTCGACAACGAAATTCAGCTCAATCATGCGATCGTCTCGCGTAAGCACGCTGTGATCGAACTGCGCGGACGCCAGGCCTGGGTGCGCGATCTGAATAGCCGCAACGGCCTGACGGTGAACCGATTGCGGGTCAAAGAGGAGCAGTTGAGCGACGGCGATGTGATCGGCATCGGCCCGTTCGAGCTGCGTTTCGAAGACCGTGCGGCGCAGAGCGTGGTGCTCGACGATAACCGCTATTTTCCGCTGGCGTCGGACGGGCAAGCGTGCGCGAGAACGAACTGATGCTGGCGGCAGAGGATCTGCAGCATTTCTATACGATCAGCATGCGGTTGAACCAGACGCGCGAGTACCGCGAGTTGCTGCATCTGGTGCTCGAGGAAATTATGCGCGTAGTGCCGGCCCAACGTGGCTTTCTGCTGCTGCGACAGGGCGATGAGATCGTGCCGCGGGTGGTGCTGCCGACAGGCACCGGCGAGGTCGCAATTAGCGGTAGCATTGTGCGCAAGGCTTTAGAGGGCGGTGAGGCAGTGCTGACGCGTGATGCGCGGCTCGACTTCGCCGGTGCCGACAGCATCATCAGTGCCAATATTCGCTCGGCTATTTGCGCGCCCTACTTACCCAGGGCAACGCGATCGGCGTGATCTTGCTCGACTCGCCGGGGCGCGAGAAATTCAGCGAGCACGACCGCGACTTAGTGGTGTCGATCGCCAACCTGGCGGCGGTGGCGTTAGAGCGCGCGCGCCTAACCGAAGAGTTGCAGCAGCAAGGCCAGCTGCGTCAGAATCTGGAGCGGTTTCTTTCACCGAACGTGGCGCAGGCGCTCTCGCGCTACCTGTTGCAGCACGGCAAGCTCTGGGAGCCGCAGGAGCAACTGGTTACTGTGCTCTTTGCCGATGTGAAAGGCTTTACCGCGCTCTCCGAGCGGCTCTCGCCGCGCGAGGTGCAGGATCTGCTGAACGAATATTTGCACGAAATGACCGACGTAATCTTTAAATATCATGGAACGGTGGACAAATACATCGGAGATGGTATCATGGCCGTATTCGGTGCTCCACAGCTGCCAGGCGAGCCTGTGAACGATCAGCATACGTTCCAGGCGGTGGCGGCTGCGCTCGACATGCTGGCTGCGCAGCAGCAACTAATCGACCGTTGGGAGCCAAGCCGTGCTTTTGCCATCCGAATCGGAGTTAACTCCGGCCTGGCCTATACCGGATTCTTCGGCACGCGCCACCGTCTGGAATATACGGCGATCGGCGACACGGTAAACACTGCGTCGCGCCTAGAGAGCGCCGCCGAGCCGGGGAGCGTTTTTATCGGCGAAGATACCGCGCGGACGGTCGCCGAGGCGTTCATGCTGCAGGAGATGGGCGAGCTGCAGCTCAAGGGCAAACAACAGCGGGTGCGTGCATATAAGGTGTTGGGAACGACATGATCATCGTCGTCGGTATTCGTTTTAAAGATAGCGGTAAGACGTATTTTTTGATCCGCGCGAGCTCGAACTTTCCCCTGGCGAGGCCGTGATCGTCGAGACGGTGCGCGGCCTGGAGCTTGCACGGGTGGCCCATGGGCGGCGCGAGGTGACGGAGAAGGACATCGTCGGCGATCTTAAGCCGGTGGTGCGGCGGGCTGAGCAGTCGGATCTGGAGCGGATGCAGCTTTTGCATGCGCGCCACGAAGAGGTATTGGCGCGCTGCGCCGAGAAGGTGCGTGAGCATAGCCTGCCCATGAACCTCGTAAAGGCCGAATACAGCTTCGATGGGTCGCGGCTGACGTTCTATTTTACCGCCGAGAAACGGGTCGATTTCCGTCAATTGGTGCGCGATCTGGCGCGGACGTTTCGCTCACGCATCGAGTTGCGCCAGATCGGCCCGCGCGATGAGGCCAAGCTGCTGGGCGGAATTGGCCCGTGTGGGCGGCTGCTCTGCTGTGCAACGTTTTTGCCCGATTACGCGCGCGTCAGCATCAAGATGGCCAAAGACCAGGATCTGCCGCTGAACCCGGCAAAGATCAGCGGTGTGTGCGGGCGGCTGCTGTGCTGCCTCTCTTATGAGCACGAGCAATATGTGGAGATGCGCGCTGCGCTGCCGCGACGAGGGGCCTGGGTGCAGACGCCGGATGGCCCTGGCGAGGTGATCGGCCAGAACGTGCTGAAGCAGCAGGTGATCGTGCAGCTCACAACAGGCATGCACGAGACCTACGAGTTCGACGCGGTGCAGGCGGCTACTGAGCAAGTGGTGGAGCTTGCACGCCAGCGCAACGCCGAGGGTGTGACGCCGGTGGCGCGTCAGCGTCGTGAGCCCAAAGAGCGCGGCGAGCGCACGTTTTGCACGACCATATCGAGATGTACGAAGGCATTGAGGGGCTTGAGGAGCTTGAAGACGAAGCGCAGCCAACAGAGCGACCGGCATCGGCGCAGCGCAAGGGTGGCCCGCCTGCACGCCAGCGCAACGAGCCCGAGCGTGTACACGAGCCGCGATTAGAGCGGGCACCGGTGAAAGTGCCAGTGCCACCATCGCTCGAAACCGCAGCTGAGGCAAATGATGCAGTTACCGACCTGACAAGTACTCCTAACGAGACACTTGCCCAGCGATCACGGCGACGGCGACGGCGCGGCGGGGGCGGCGGCAAAAGCTCGCGTGAGGGGTAGATGCCGGTTCATAAGGGTGTGCGGTAGAGCGGCATACCCTTATGAATATACACATTATGGAACTTATTCCGATCGACACACATATCAGCGCCATCGACCATGGCTTGCTGGGCTTGCCGGGGGTAGGGGCATGTTATGTGGTGCAGGGCGATGCGGTAGCGCTGGTGGAGAGCGGCACCTCGCTGACGGTTGAGGCAACATTGGCCGGGCTCGCGCGGCTCGGTGTCGCGCCGGAGGCGGTGGAGCATATACTGTTGACACATGTGCATATGGATCACGCGGGTGGTGCCGGGTACCTGGCGGCGGCGCTACCACGAGCGAGGGTGTATATCCATAGCGCGAGCGCACCCCACTTGAGCGATCCGTCACGCCTGATCCCGAGCGTGCGACGCGCGGTGGGCGAGGCGATCTGGCCACTGCACGGCGCTATTCTGCCGATAGCGCCCGAGCGGCTGAGCGCGGCAGAGCACCTACGGCTCGACCTGGGGCGTGATGTGATCATCGAGGCGCTGCCGACGCCGGGCCACTCGCCCGATCATATCTCGTACTGGGATCGGCGTAGTGGCGGGCTGTTTATCGGTGATGCTGCCGGGCTATGTATGCCACGCTATGGCCTTGAGTTGGTGGTGACGCCGCCGCCAGCCTATGATTTAGTAGCGCAGCAGCAGACGATCGCGCTGCTGCGTGGCCAGCATATCGAGCGTATTTATCTGACGCACTTCGGCGCGCATAAAGAGGTGGCTGAGCGGCTGGCGCGGGCCGATGAATGTCTACAGGATCTTGTTGCTCTGGTAGACGCGGCGCTGCAAGATCCGGGGATCGATGTCGCAGCCCTGGCACGACGTTGGCTCCCCTACCCCGACGAGGCCCCGGCCGCGCTGGTAGCGCAGAGCTGGGGCGAGATGAGTGTAGCCGGCTTGCTACGCTACGAGAGGAAACGCCGCGCGATCCCGTAGGTTATAGGTTACAGGTTACAGGTTACAGGGCGGCGAATGCGTCGCCCTTTTGTTATCTTTAATGGAATAACGGGTGGGTAGTCGTTTGCAACGCAAAACGACTACCCACTATCCTCACTATGAATAGTATTGACTGGGCGATCCTTATTACGCTGGTGCTTTTTACCGTGATGGGGCTTTACTGGGGGATTATTCGCCAGGTGCTGTCGCTGGTCGGCCTGCTGGTGGGCATTGTGGCTGCGGGGCGTTACGGCCCTGATGCAGCGGCGACCTTAAGCTCGTTCATTGCCGACCCGGCGGTGGCTAACATCGCCGGGTACATCGTGGTGCTCGCGTTGGTGGCGTTGGGTGCCGGTTTTGTGGCAGCGCTGCTGCGCTTTTTGTTGGCTTGCTCTTTCTTGGCCCGCTCGATCATTTACTGGGTGGTGTTTTTGGTCTGCTCGAAGGAATAGTGCTTTGCGCTGCGGTGCTGATCGGAATGGTGGTCTTCCCACTACCAGCTTATGCGTCCGAGCTAGAAAGCTCACAGCTCGGTGGTATCGTGCTCGCGGTGAGCAGTTGGCTGAGTGCGCTGTTGCCGGAGCGCTTTCAAAGCGCCTTAGAGTCATTCTTGATCAGATAGGAGGCTGCTAGCCACTCTTCGAGGGCTGCAAATGTGGCGCAGGCGCTTTCGACCAGCACGTCTTGTTCGGCTGGTGCGGTTATTTGCTGCGACACAAAAGCTCTAAACGCCTTCCACTGCGGCCAACTTGGTCGCCATAGCTGTTGTAGAAAGCACAGCCGTTTTGGGGGTGGAGCTTGCGTCGCATTGCGATGTGGCGAGCGATCAGTTGGCCACCTAGTGTTGCGCCTTCGAGCACATAAAGCGCGCCGAGCGCGGCGGCAACGCTGCCGATCGGAGGCAATCTGTTGCATTCAGGGGCGTACAGAAGCGCTGTGTCGCCGCCGCCAAGCACACGCAGATCTTGTTCGATCAAGGGCGTCTTGCGTCGCTGCTCGTAGTTAAAATCGAGCGCTGCCCAATCACAGGCTTTGCCAAGACGATCCTCGAGGGGCGCATAAAACCCGAGATTCGTCTGCAAAATGTAGACATAATCGTTGAGGGTGGCGGTTGGCGCTAACAGGCTACGCGAGAGTGGCTCGCCCTCTAGGCGCTGATGGTAAGGGCTAGTGGTAGCTTTTAGTCGTTCAAAGAGCATGGCGCTGATCCTTAGGTAAGATGAAGCGTAGCATGGGGCGCATTCCTTTGTCGCCTGAATCTAGAGGAGAGAGCCTGTGCTGTGAATAGGCCGAATGGCCCGTTCTTAACTAGTACAGAGTTTGTGGCGAAGCTGCCGGTGCGAGCACATAACGTAGCCATGTGCTCGCACTAGCTAGGTTGGGTTACGAATTAGCCTTTCATACAGCGCGACATAGCGTTGAATGACGGATTCGACAGAGAAGTGTTTGGCGGCGTTGCTGCGGGCGTTTATGCCGAGCTGACGCCGCCAGGTGGGGTTGGCGAGCAGCGCGCACATGTGTTGAGCGAAGATCGCCGGTGTTGCGGCAAGTACGCCGTTGACGCCATCGCTGATGATGTCGGGGGTTCCACCGGTGGGCATGGCGAGGATGGGCGCACCGAGCGCAGAGGCTTCAAGCGGCACGCGACTTAGCGGCTCGCCCCAGGCTGAGGGGAAGAGCAGCAAATCACAACGCGCCATCAGGCGCAGCACCTCGTCGTGGTCGGCCCAATCGAGGAAGCGTGCGTCGATGCCGAGCGCGGCCAAGTCGCGCTGCAACGGCGCTTTCAGCGCGCCGCTACCGGCGATGAGTAGTGGGAGCTGTGGCAGTTCGGGCAGGGCGCGAAAGATGTCGACGAGCAGTGCCGCCCCTTTGTTCACTTCTAGCTTGCCGACGAACAGCATAAAGGGGCCTTCGATAGTGGTTGAGGGAGAAGTCGCGGCCACGCGCGCGGCGGCGGCAATATCGACCATGTTAGGGATAACGTGGATGCGCTCCGGCGGCACAATCGCGGCAAGGCGCGCTGCCATATAGTTGCTCACGGCGATGACTGCGTCGGCCTGGGCGAGGAAGCGCGCGCGCCTGCGAACATGGGCGAGCATGTAAGGAATGGCAGGCAGGGCTAGCACACCACGCAGCGGCCCCCGACGCACGGGCAGGTCGGTGAGCAAGCCGGCCCAGGTGGAGCGTGGGTAGGGCAGGCGATCGGCGTGCAGGCCGGTGGCGAAATAATCCCAGGGCCAGTGGTCGCGCACGGTGATAACGACCGGGATGCGAAGCTGTTGCCCCGCCAGGACTGCCGCAGGCGCCGTTTGGACATGCTGGGCGTGGATGAGCACATCGTGCTGCGGAGACGCTTGGGCGATACGCACGAGCCGGGCGCCAGCGGGGGCCACAGTCGTTCGTGGCGCGAGTAGTTCTGTACAAACGGGATGCGCGAGACTGGGTAAGGATGGTGGATAACTTGCAGCACGCCGGGCGGGCTGGGCTGGTCAGACAACATACCCCCGGCTACCGGAACGATGACGGTGACAGTATGACCGTGCTGCTGCAGCGCGTGGGCCAGGGTATAGCTGCTCCAGGCGGCGCCGCCCACACTGCCCGGCGGGAAGACATCACTCGGCAGCAGCAGATGCATAGGGGGAAAATCACGGTGCCCGGGCCGACAATGGACTCGGCTGGCAGCACCACACCCTGGCCTACTATCGC
>JAAUTF010000316.1 GCA_012031775.1 Candidatus Altimarinota bacterium
GTTATCGGCGGCATGGCTAAGGGCGCTGGTATGATCCACCCCAACATGGCCACCCTGCTCGCTGTCGTCACCACGGATGCCGCAGTCGCACCCGCTGCGCTCCGACACAGCGCTGCGCCAGGCCGCCGACCGTTCTTTTCACTGCATCAGCATCGACGGCGATACCAGCACCAACGACACCTTGCTGGTGCTGGCGAACGGGGCCGCTGGCAATACACCGATCGATGATCTGGCTACCCCCGCTGGCCAGGCCTTGCTCGACGGCCTCATCGCTGTGTGCCAGTATCTGGCGCAAGCGATCGTGCGCGATGGCGAGGGCGCAACGCGTTTTGTCACGATCAAGGTCAGCGGCGCGGTCTCCGCTGCCGATGCACGCTTGGCCGCGCTCAGCATCGCACGCTCATCACTGGTGAAAACCGCGCTCTTCGGTGCCGACCCGAACTGGGGTCGTGTACTCTGCGCTATCGGCTATAGCGGTGCAACGGTCGATCCTGACCGCGTGCGGCTGAACTTCGGCGGCATTCCTGCACTTGAAAACGGCCTGCCGCTCGACTTCGATGAACAAGCGGCCCACGCCTTGCTCGATCAGCCCGCTGTAACGATCGAGGTCGACCTCGGCCTCGGCACTGGCACTATCACCGCTTGGACGTGTGATTTCTCTTATGATTATGTCAAAATTAATGCGGAGTATCGAACATGAGAGCACAAAGAACAGAGCACTGAGATCTATGGAAACACACACCCGCCTCACCATTGCCCATGCTTACACACAGCGTCTCGCAGCGCACTACGGTGCGGAGCTGCGGTTAGCGGCGGTGGTTGGCTCGGTGGCGCGCGGCGAGGATACACCGTTTTCCGATCTCGATCTGTTTGTTGTCAGCAGCACGGGCGCTATCGCACCGCGCAGTATGCTCTTTCAGGGGTGGCCGATCACTCTTGCGGCGATGAGCGAGGTGGAACTGACGCGCAAAGTACAGCAGGCAGACAACGATTGGCCGCAGACGATGGGCCTGCTGGATGCGCTGCGTGTCGTGCAGGGGGATACAACCTTACCTGCACAGTGGCTGGCGCTAGGCCGCGCACTCAGCCGTACCCAGCTGCGCGCCGCCCTGGAACGTATGCTGCCGTCGCTAGTCTTCGAGTCGTATGGGCGTGTGCGCTCCTGCGCTGTGCGCAATAACGAGCACGACGCATTGCACGCAGCTGTGGAGATCATCTACGAACTGCACACCGCGCTCTGCCTGCTGAATGGGCGTTGGGTGCAGCGCGACTACTATGCCGGTATCGTGGAAAGCTTTGCCTTCCCGCTGCTGCCGGAGGGCTACGCCAAGACAGTAACTGCGCTTTGGGTGGCGCGCGATCTTGATGATGTCGTGACTCTGAGCGGCACCGTGGTTGCCGCATACTGGCGACTGATTACCGCCGAGGGCTTGAACGTGATCAATTATCAGACGGTGGAGAGTTTACCGCTATGACCGAACATTCGCTCTGGGGCGGGCGTTTCAGCGCTCCGACAGCCGAGATGATGCGACGCTACAACGACTCGTTCGCTGTCGATCGACGTCTCGCCGGATTCGATATCGCTGGCAGTATCGCCTGGGCCAGCGCGCTGCTTCAAGCTAATTTGATCGATGCTAATGAGCACGAGCAGTTGATCCAGGGCTTGAACATGGTGCGCGCCGAGTTCGCCGAAGACCGCTTCGTCGCTCTATCCACCGACGAGGACATCCATACCGCTGTTGAGCGCCGCCTTTTCGAGCTGATCGGCGAGCCGGCGCTCAAGCTGCACACCGGGCGCTCGCGCAACGATCAGGTCGCCACCGATTTTAAGCTGTTCTGTATCGGCGCGGCGCGCACGCTCTGCGAGCGCATCCTGCAGCTACAGCTCGCACTTGTCGATCAGGCAGACCAGCACAGCGCCACGGTGATGCCAGGCTATACCCATCTACAGCGCGCTCAGCCGATCACCTTCGGCCACTGGTGCCTGGCCTATGTCGAGATGCTGGAGCGCGATCATCAGCGCCTCGAAGACGCTATCGCGCGCACGCGCAGCCTGCCACTTGGTGCGGGCGCGCTGGCCGGCAATAGCCTTGGCGTGGAGCGCGAGTTGCTCACCGAGACGCTCGATGAGTTCGATGCTGTCAGCCTCAACTCGCTCGATGCCGTCGCCGACCGCGACTTTGTCGCCGAGTTGCTCTTCGCGAGCGCGCTGATCGGCGTCCATCTCAGCCGCCTCGCCGAAGATCTAATCGTCTACTCCAGTGCAGAGTTCGGTTTTATCGAACTTGCGGACGAGTACAGCACCGGCTCTAGTATCATGCCGCAGAAGAAAAACCCTGATAGCATGGAGCTGCTGCGCGGCAAGAGCGGGCGCTTGATCGGCAATCTAGTGAGCTTGCTCACCACCTTGAAAGGCCTGCCGCTGACCTACAACAAAGACATGCAGGAAGATAAAGAGCCACTGTTCGATAGCGTCGACACGCTCGATCTCGGTTTGCAGGTGGCAGCAGCGGCAGTACTGACTTTACGTGCCCGCCCCGAGCGCATGCGCGCAGCGCTCGACGACACCATCCTCGCCACCGATCTGGCCGACGCATTTGTGCGCCTGGGCACGCCCTTCCGCGAGGCGCACGCCAAGGTCGGCAGGCTGGTGCAGCGCAGCGAGCAACTCGGTGTTGGGTTGCGCGAGTTGCCGTTGGCCGAGTATCAGGCCGTAGAGCCCGCGCTCGATACGAACGTCTACGCAATCTTCGACGTAGACCGCAGTGTGGCGCGCAAAACGAGCCTCGGCGGCACTGCCCCCGAGCGCGTTGCCGAGCAAGTCGCTCGCTGGCGCGATCTGCTTGGCGAGGCGTGACACGGTGACACGAGACAGGAGACGCACAAGAGTCTCTGCGGTTCAAATAAGCTCGACCTTTGCAAGTTCAAAAAGGAGATTCAAGACAAAAAATGGCCACGCCAAAGCACCCTCATCTACCAGCCGCCGGTCGCCCTGCCGCGTCTGAAGGTGTCCGCCGCTGTTCAGCCCGTCGTCCGCCGCGCGCGCGTGGGCGACGTGCCGCGCCTCTACGAGATCATCAATTATTATGCGGCCAGCGGCGATATGCTGCCAAAAACGCTGGATCAGCTCTACAATCGGGTACGTTCCTTCAATGTAGCTGAGGCCGGCGGCGAGGTGATCGGTTGCGCGGCCCTGCATATCACATGGGCCGATCTGGCTGAAGTGGTGAGTGTGGCCGTTCACCCCGATTTTCAGGGCCGCGGCGTTGGTCGCCAGTTGATCGAGCCGCTCTTCGACGAAGCACACGATCTCGGCATCCCCACGCTTTTTACGCTCACGCTACAGGCGGCCTTTTTCAGCAAGCTCGGCTTCCGCGAGGTGCCACGCCTACGCCTGCCGCATAAGATCTGGCAAGACTGTACCGCCTGCTTCAAGCAAGATCGCTGTGACGAAATCGCGATGGTACGCCAAATCTGATTGCAGATTGTAGATTACCGCTGCCAATCTGCGGTCTGCAATACACGAACAATTTGCAATCTATCAGGGTTCCGTTATGCTCCGACTGCTGCCCCTCGTGGCCTTGCTCGCCGGACTGTTCGCCGCGCCGCCCCGTAGCGCTGTGGCCGCCGATGTCGGCGCGGTGCGCTGTTTCGAGGAAACGGGTTACTGCATCAGCGGTGCCATCGCCGCTTTCTGGCAGCGCAACGGCGGGCTGTCGGTCTTTGGCTACCCGATCGCGCCGCTCGTCAGAACCACCGTGGAAGGCCGCAGCATCGACCTGCAATGGTTCGAGCGCGCCCGGCTGGAGCTACATCCTGCCAACGCCGCCCCCTTCGAACGTGCTGCTTCGGGGCGTGTTGGCGTTCGAAACACTGCTGGCCCAGGGCCGCGCCGCGAGCTTCGCCGCCGCAGCGCCCCAGGCTGGCTGCCGCTTCTTCGCCGAGACGAGCCAGAATCTCTGCGAGCCATTTTTGAGTGCATGGCGCGCACAAGGCCTTGAGCAAGATGGTCAGCCTGGTTTCAGCGAGGCCGAGAGCCTGGCACTATTTGGCCTGCCGCTCGGCTCCGTTCAGCCTGAGCAACTCAGCGACGGCAATAGTTACGCCGTGCAGTGGTTCGAGCGCGCCCGTTTCGAACTGCATCCAGCAAATCCGCCGCAGTCCCAGGTGCGCTTCGGACTGCTCGGCAGCGCGTTGCGCCCGCAGCACCCGGCGCAGTGCTGCCGCAGCTCGCCTTTGGCCCCTGCTCCTTTCAGCCGCCCACAGATGTACGCGTAGATTGCGGCACACTCGTGGCTCCACGCAATCGGGCGCAGCCAACAGGAGCGAGCCTCGCGCTCGCCTTCGCGGTGTTTCGCGCCAACAACCCTGCCCCCGATCCGGTCGTCTATCTGTCGGGCGGGCCGGGAGGTGCCGCGCTCGCTGCTGCCGCTGGCAACTATCGCAGTTGGCGCAGCTTTGCGCCCGATCGCGATTTTATTTTTGTCGATCAGCGTGGCACCGGGGTTTCCTGGCCCGGCCTGTACTGCCCAGAGCTACGTGGCGCAACAAGCGGGCGTTCTGGCCTCGACGCCGCACAGGCCGAGGCCGACGCATTGCTGCGTTGTAGCCAGCGCTTTGCCGCTCAGGGCGTGGCCATGGCCGATTTTAACAGCGCTGCTTCCGCCGCCGACCTTGATCTGCTGCGCGCCGCGCTCGGCTACGAGCGCTGGAATCTCTTTGGCATCTCCTACGGCACACGGCTCGCAGTAACAATGCTACGCGACAATCCGGCCAGCATCCGCAGCGTCGTGCTCGATTCGCCCTACCCGCCGCACGAGAACCTCTACACCGCCATGCCCGCAACGCTCGACCAGTCGCTGCGCACATTGTTCACCGATTGCGCCACCGACGCACGCTGCAACGCCGCGTACCCCGAGCTGGAAAATGTCTTCTACACGTTGATTGCACGCTTGAACGCACAGCCGCAGCCAGCCACGCTCTACGGCAGCAGCACCATGCTGAGCGGCGACCGGCTGATCGATGTGATGTTTCGCCTCTTTTTACCGCACCACGATCATCCCCGCGCCTGCCGCAGGCGATCTACGCCGCCAGCGCGGGCGACTTTGCGCCGTTTGCCGAGTTGACAGCGCAGCGCGGCGGGGGCGCGGGCCAGGCCCAGGCGCTGTATTACGCTATCCAGTGCGCCGAAGAACTCGCGTTCACACCACCGACGACGATGCAAGAGGCGGTGAATGCCTTCCCACGTCTCGCCGGGTTCTATGCTGGCCTGCTGGAGACAAGTGCCATTGGCCTTGAGTTCTGCGCGCGTTTCACCAGCGCCATAGGCGACCCACGCGAAAACCAGCCCGTTGTGAGCGATACACCAGTGCTCCTGCTCGCCGGTGCCTACGACCCGATCACACCACCGCAGTGGCGCGAAAGTGCTGCCGCAACTCTTACGAACAGCTACGGCTACACTTTCCCCGCTACAGGCCACGCCGTTATCGGGCGCGGTTCTTGCCCGATTGGCATTGTGCGCAACTTCTTCGCCGCCCCTGGCCAGGCGCCCGACGCCAGCTGTGTACGCCAGATCGGCCCGCCTGACTTTGTTGTACCGTGAGACATCCGCAGGAGTGTTATGATTGCCAGTTCTGATGACAAGGTTGTTGGAACCGACGACTGCATCCTCTTCCTGAACACGGTGTTCGCCAGTTGGAGGTATTATGGAAACGCTCGCTCAACACCCCACAGAGCTACACCTGCAGCTCGCTATGCGTATCCTGGCCGCCGCACTGCTTGGGGCCGCGATCGGGCTTGAACGCGAGATGAAAGATCATTCGGCAGGCTTGCGCACCAACATGATCGTCGCCATCGCGGCTTGTCTCTTCACCATGCTCTCGATCTACGCGTTCCCATCGCCAAACAGCGACCCGGCACGTATCGCGGCGCAGATCGTCAGCGGCATCTCGTTTCTCGGCGCGGGGGTCGTCTTTCAAGACCAAGACAAGATCCGCGGGCTGACCACTGCCGCTACCCTGTGGCTTGTAGCAGCAGTTGGTATGGCCGCTGGCAGTGGGCAGTTCTTCATCGCAACGATCGCAACAATCGTCACCCTCGTTATCCTGTTGCTGCTCCGCCCCCTTCGAAGCACGGCTGCCGCGTATCGGGCGCGGAACCCCGCTGCGGCCACACGACGACGAGCAAGGTTAAGTAGTACCTTACGCCCAGCCAAGCTCGCGCAGCATGGCCTGTGCTTCAGCAACGCTGAAATCTTTATTGTAGATTGGCGTATCCGGCTCCTGGCGCGTACTGGCGTGCAAGGAACCGAGATCAAGTGGGCCAAAACCGGTCTGTGCGATGAGATCGGCCACGATCTGTTTTGCCGCGTCATCGTCGCCAGAGATGAAGATTACGCGGCGGGCGGCAAGCGGCGTACTTATGTCACCTTGACGCTGTAGGTGCTGGTACCAGATCGTATTAAAAGCCTTGACCACGCGCGATGCAGCGAGATGTTCGGCCACTAGCTCGCTCTGGGCGCGCCCACCAAGCTCGATTGCACCATCACGCCCTGGGTAGTAGTTCGAGGCCGTCACCACAATCTTGCCCGCCAACTGCGCTGCTGGTAGGTCAGCGTAGCGCCCAAAAGGAATCGCCTCGACGACTAACTCGCCGAAAGCCGCAGCCGCATCTACCGACAGTGCCTGCGCTTGTGGGCCAAGTTTCTCCACCAGATCGGCCAGGCTCGCTGGTCCGCGTGAGTTACTAAGCGCCACCTCGTGACCAACGGCGACAAACAGCTCCGCCAGCGTCGCGCCGATATTCGCCCGAGCCGATAATGCCTATCTTCACGGTTACTCTCCTCTTACGAACTCGTAGCTCACACGGCAACTTCCCAGGCACTGCGCCCCTGACTCCTGACTCCTGACTCCTGACTCACGCCGCCGCCTCGGCATTCGGGT
>JAAUTF010000317.1 GCA_012031775.1 Candidatus Altimarinota bacterium
CGGCATCACGAATCACCAGCATTTGTTCCAACGCATCACGCTTGACCTGGAAGGCTATCGACGCTTCAATTTGAACTACTATTGAACTACTAGATGTAGGGCTGACTCCGGGAAATCCTGGAGAGCCGAGGTATGGACGTTCCTTGTATAAATCATAAGTTAGCAATGTTGGATTGATAGTGCCATCAAGTTGCTTCAACACAGCTGCTTCTCGTTCAAACATTTGATGAGCAGTCGCACCGGCATTAATCCTTAAAATTTTTACTACCGCTGGCACACCGTTATCAAGTATGACTTTATATACTTCACTATCCTCGTATATTTGCAAACAATCCTCAACCACAAATCCACTTGCACGTTCGCCGTTACTCCAAGTTGTCTCTAATCCGTTTGCATCGGGGGAATGAGCGGGGACAAGAAACTTTTTGTGTAGGAGTTTGGTGAGTAGAGGAAAGGCATGTTCAAGTATCTGCTCTGGATCGGTATTTATACGCTCACTGTAGTTAAGAATAGCACTAACGATTGTTGTCGGTGAACGAAACTCTTCGAGAAGACCGACACTCTGAGCATCAATAATATGTGTAGTAGCGCGTGTACGTGGTCTCGTTAAGGCGTAATCAGTCAATCCTCACGAATTGGTGTCTGTTCACCGCGTAATGATGCAGTACTGTAATTCTGGTGTTCGACCTTTGGGTCATTTGTCTATAGTTCCTCATTCCCATGACGTTTGAGCACACTCGATGTTTCGTCCGATGAAAGTACAATACGATGATGTGAATTTAGGTGTGATGGCCCTAACTGTCATTTAGATCTACTTTGTCAGATGACCCATAGTGCCCTCTCCAAGCCGATTCTCGACGATGACATGATCTCAGATAGAACAGCTTTTGGTGCATCTACAAACCTTTTTT
Organism: Candidatus Altimarinota bacterium; assembly: GCA_012031775.1. GTDB lineage: Bacteria > Chloroflexota > Chloroflexia > Chloroflexales > Chloroflexaceae > JAAUTF01. The sequence goes on from JAAUTF010000317.1 coordinate 912, forward strand.
GAGGTAGATTAGATGTACTGAATGGTTGGGTGACAGAGTAGAACAGAGCGGGCAATTGAATGATGCTATGAAAGAAATACGCACAGATCTATATCGGCAAAGATGTTTTTGCTAATGTTAAGTAATTAAAACTTAGGTGTGGTAATTACGTTGGCTCTCCAGGATTTCCCGGAGTAAAACGTTTGCGAGTCAGCATATATGGCTTCCTAATGCGGTAGGGCAACAACAAATTTGCATTAGAACCGTGTAAAATACCGGGAGATCCTGGAGAGCCATTACATTTTAGAGCTGTGGATTCGCACTAATAATACTAGTAGCCTTAGATGTTGTCAAGAGCCAATTTCAGAGTTTGTCTGATATCCCAACCATCACGCGACTTTCTGGCTATGCTGGCAGTTGTGAGGCGGGAGGTAAGCAACCGGATAGAGGCGAAGTAAAGTCAGTTTCTGAGGAGCGCGGATTATGGTCGTACTCTTTGCTGAGGTGGCGATTGTGGCCCCCTCAGGGTGGGTGCGCTTGATCACCCCACGCTTCAGCTGACCCTCAAAGCCACGTTGCCCAACCTGCCAAACGTATCGCCGAGCTAGGCAAGATCTACAAGACGTTGTTCCTGTACGAGTACCTTCAGGGCACGGAGCTGCAGCGTGAGATCCATGAGGAACTTAACGCGGTCGAGAGCTGGAACAGCACTAACACCTTCATTTTCTAGGACAAGAGCAATGAGATCGCCACCAACCGCTGAGAGAATTAGGAGGTTGTGCTGAATACACCAGATTTCTTCCCAAGGGCTGCATTTCGTTACGCGGGTAAAATTAAGAGGGTATAGCAGAAGGGCTTGCTGCGTCCTTACGAGAGGGCGGGCAGATGATAGTGGGGAGACAGCTGCGGGGACAGTGGGGCAGATGACAGCGGGGACGTAGCTGCGAGGACGTAGCTGCGAGGACAGCAGCGACACAGCACGCTGCGTACTGTCGACGGAACTTCTGAATCCTGAATTCTGAATACTGACTCCTCCCCCATCACGCCCGATAACGCCGCAACAAGTAGCAGGGCACGACGCCGAGAAGGAAGACGATCCAGCCGATCGCCAATACACTCACAGCGTGAAAGAGAAGTGCGCTAGATGCGCCAGCCCAGCCGAGAATGGCCAGCAAAAGCAGAAACAACACGCTCGCGCCGATCGCGGTCATCAGGGTTATGGTGCCGAAGCACTTATTGCTCATAGAGTACCTCTTCGCTAGAGCACAGAACATAGAGCAAGGAGCATATGCGTCTTCTTTACGCTTATAACGATGAGCAAAAGCGTCGCGACATGGGTCTTGGTCAACATTGGCAGCAAAGCTGTCAACGTTGACCAAGACCGAACTCAATCATGCTGCTCATTGCTGTAGCATAACCAGTGGAGCACCTTCAGGCAGTACCTGAAAGGTGAATGAAAAAGGGCTGAGCGCCGGTCGCGCAGCGGCGAGCATTCAGCCTATCACATCAGATTTGACGGATGGACGCTTCGCCGGTACACTACACGAACCGTTATCGCGAACGCAAACACATGCAATGTTGCACCGGGTTGCCCACAGGGTGATCGGGTGTTGTATTGTCGTTGTCAGGGGGGCGACGCCTGTGGATGCTCTGGAGCTGGCGCAGCCGCCATTTGCTAACTACCAGCTGAACGGTGCCTTCGACGAGATGTTCGACGCCGATGGCACGCCGCGCCCTTCCTACCGCGCGTTGATGCAGCGCCTGCGTGAGCTGACGCCGAGCGAGTTGAGCAGTCGCCAGCGCACCGCCGAGGTTTCGTTTCTTAATCAGGGCATTACGTTTACGGTGTACGGCGATAGTTCCGGCACCGAGCGCATCTTTCCCTACGATCTGCTGCCGCGCATCATCACGGGTAGCGAGTGGGCGACGATCGAGCGCGGCTTGAGCCAGCGCATCACGGCGCTGAACCATTTTCTCTACGATATTTATCACGAGGCGAAGATTCTTAACGATCGCATCGTGCCGCACGATCTGGTCTTTTCGTGTCAGCATTACCGGCGCGAGATGCGTGGCGTGAATGTGCCGCGCAATACCTATGTTGCGGTCACTGGCACCGATCTGGTGCGCTTGCCGGATGGCAGCTTTGCGGTGTTGGAGGACAACCTGCGTGTGCCGAGCGGCGTGAGTTATATGCTCACCAATCGTCAGGTGATGAAGCGTGCCTTCCCGCGGCTGTTTGCGAACTACGGTGTGCGCCCGATCGACCACTACGGGCAGTCGCTGTTGGCTACGCTGCGCGCACTGGCCCCCACGAGCCGCCCTGAGCCGACGATTGTGCTGCTTACACCGGGTGTGTTTAACTCGGCCTACTTCGAGCACACCTTCCTCGCTCGGCAGATGGGCATTGAACTGGTGGAGGGGCGCGATCTGATCGTCCATGATAATGTCGTCTATATGCGAACGACGGCGGGCCTGCGGCGGGTAGATGTGATCTATCGACGGGTGGACGATGACTTTCTCGACCCGCTGGCCTTTCGCGCCGATTCGATCCTCGGTGTATCCGGCCTGTTCAACGCCTACCGCGCCGGTAATGTTGCGCTGGCCAACGCGATTGGCACAGGTGTGGCCGATGACAAAGCCATTTATGCGTATGTGCCGCGTATGATTCGCTACTATCTGGATGAAGATCCGATCTTGCAGAATGTCGAGACCTATCTGCTCGACGATGAGCAACAGCGCGCGCATGTGCTCGATCGTCTTGATCAGTTGGTGGTCAAGGCGGTCGGCGAGTCGGGCGGTTATGGCATGTTGATCGGGCCGCAGAGCACGGCGACGGAGCGTGAGGCCTTTCGTGAGCGCATCCGCGCTAACCCGCGCAACTATATCGCGCAACCGACGCTGAGCCTTTCGCGCGCGCCCTGTTTTATCGACGGCTCAATCGAGCCGCGCCACGTCGATCTACGGCCCTACATTCTTTTTAGCCAGCAGGCAACGATCGTGCCCGGCGGGCTGACGCGAGTGGCTTTGCGCCGTGGTTCGCTGGTGGTCAACTCCTCACAGGGCGGGGGCAGTAAGGATACCTGGGTACTGTTTGAGTGAGGTGCTATTGCGCTTTGGGCGGCTTTGCCGCCTGAAGCTCAGTGACAAGTATTGTATGCTAAGCCGAGTTGCCGATAACCTGTACTGGATGAGTCGCTACCTAGAGCGTGCCGAGCACACGGCGCGGCTGTTGAGTGTGGCGCTCAACCAGATGCTCGATGAAGACCCACAGCGCGCCGTGCTGCGGCTCGAGCGTATGTTGCATGCTTTACGCACCAGCCCGCCGCCCGATGCGCCTGCCGACCCGTACGCAATCTTTCATCTGCTGACCTTTGACCAGCAGAATGCGGGTTCGATCGCGTCGGCGATCGGGGCGGCACGTGAGAACGCGCGCCAGGTGCGCGAGCAGATCAGCACCGAGATGTGGGAGCAGATCAATCGGCTCTACCTGCGTGTGCGCCATGCGAATACCGAGGATACGTGGCAGGCCGATCCGGCGGAGTTTCTGCACTTTATCAAAGAGCGCTCGCATCTATTTCAGGGTGTGACCGACGCGACCATGAGCCACGATGAGGGCTGGCTGTTTATTCAGGTCGGGCGCTTTATCGAGCGCGCGGGTGCGACGGCCACCTTGCTCGATACGTACTTTCAGATCCATCTTGCCGATGAGACGGCGCAGACGCTCGATTTTGTCGACTGGCTGGGGCTGCTGAAGTCGTGTACGGCCTTTGAGGCCTATTGCAAAGTGTACACCGCCGATCTGAAGCCAGAGGCGATCACCGAATTTTTGCTGTTGAACGCCACGCTGCCGCGCTCGGTGCGATTTGCCGCCGAGCAGATCGAGCGTGGGCTGCACGCACTGGCGCGGCTGCTGGCAATCGGCCAAGCGGGCGCACCGAGCGCCTCGCCGGGCGGCTGCGCTCTTCGCTCGACTACGCGCAGGTAGATGAGATCCTGGCCGACAATGTGCATGAATACCTGGAGAGCATTCAGCGCCAGTGTTCAACGATACATAGCGCGCTCTACCAGAGCTATATTTCGTATCCTGTGGAAGCCGCTTTAAGTTAAAAGATGTTCGTAGTTGGTTTTGTGAAGCAAAACCAACTACGAACAATTTTCTATGTATTATTCAATTCGCCATAAAACGCGTTACCGCTACGGGCGGCCGATCAGCGAGAGCTACAGCGAAGTACGCATGCAGCCGCGCAGTGAGGGGGCGCAGCGCTGCGTGCAGTTCGAGCTCTCGACCACGCCAACGCGCGTATTCAGAGCTATCGTGATTACCTTGGCAATATTGTGCATAATTTCGATGTTCCAGCTGCGCATCGCCAGTTGACGATCACCGCTGAGGCGCTGGTGTTGCTTACGCCGCCCGAGCCACTGCCGAGCAAGCTCGATGACGATAGCTGGGTGCAGCTCGACGAATCGGCTGCGGCGGTTGAAAACTGGGATTTTCTTGCCGCGAGCAAGTATGCGCGCCCCACGCCGCTGCTCGACGATCTAGCGCGCGATATCGGCGCGCTGAGTCGTAAGGGCGACCCGCTGACCTTTGTGAAGCTGCTGAACACGGCGATTTACGACCACTTCGATTATGCACCGCAGACGACACGTGTTGATTCGCCGATCGATGAGGCGCTGGAAGCGCGGCGCGGTGTTTGCCAGGATTTTGCGCATATCTTTATCGCGCTGCTACGCAGGTTGCGCATTCCGGCGCGGTATGTGAGTGGTTACCTCTACCACAGCCGCGAGGAGCACGACCGCTCGGAGCAGGATGCAACTCACGCCTGGGTGGAGGTGCTGTTGCCCGCGCTCGGTTGGGTGGGCTTCGATCCGACGAATAACCTGATTGCTGGCCAGCGCCATATCCGCACTGCGGTTGGCCGTGACTATGCCGATGTGCCGCCGACGCGCGGTATCTACCGTGGGCGCGGTGAGGTCGAACTAGAGGTCGGCGTACGCGTTGCACCAAGCGAGGCGCCGCTGCCCGACGAGGAACTGCTGCCGGTCTATATCGAGCAGGCCGAGATTCTGCAGCAGCAGGAGCAGGCGCAGCAGTAAGAAGTCAGGAGTCAGGAGTCAGGAGTCAGAATGCCGCCCTGACTTCCGACTTCTGACGCCTAGCTCCTCCTAGCGGTGGCCTGCCGCAGCACACCCCATTCGGGTCTATAGTTTCAGTTTGTCGTGATGTGTGGGTGGCTACGCCGCCCACACATCACGACAAAAAGAGTCAGGAGTCAGGAGGAGCAATCGGACGCCGGAGGGACGCAGTACCAAGCGTCTCTCCGGCGTTTGTATGGCGGTTTTTAGCGGTTGACGATTGGCAGATAGATCACCCTACCGTCCACGCGCCAGGTGTAGCGCGCGGGCGTAAGGTCGGTGTCGCCATTGATGGCTACGGCCTGAACCTCGAAAGTGCGCTCGCCAGGCAGCAGGCCGTTGTAGCGCTGCGGGCTACTACAAGCTGTCCAGGCTGCGCCGTCGATGCGGCAGCGGTAGCTGGTCGGCGGGGTGCCGTCGGCGGCACTACCGTTGAAGGTGAAGTTGATGTCGCGCTGCCCGCTGACTGCGCCAGGCCCGCTGAGGATCGCGTGCGCACGTGGGGTGGTATGGGCAAGTCGATCGTGACGGTGCGGGTGATGATACTGGTGCGCCCGGCGCGATCGATGGCGCGTACTGCGATGCTGTACTGCTGGCCCTCGAAATCCTCGCCAAGGTAGAGCGCGGCGCTCCAACTGCCGTCGTCGTTGAGCGTCACATCACCGAATGCACCTTCGTCGATGCGCGCCTGTACCTTGTGCGGAAGGGCTACCGGCTGGCCGCGCACCAGCATCCAGGTTCCACCCGCGATCGCCGCGAGCGGTAGCGCGTAAACCAGGACCACCATTGCCGGATCGGTTTTGGTCGCGCTTAGCGCCGAAAATGCGAGGCCCCGCAACATCGTCGCCACAAGCATGCCGGCGCTATCGCCGAGCCATGGCTTTGCCGGTTGGATCGCGCGT
>JAAUTF010000318.1 GCA_012031775.1 Candidatus Altimarinota bacterium
CGGCCCGAGCAGTGGGCGCACAGCCCACCATAGCGCCAGCGGTGTGAGCGCGCCAGCGAGCGCACTAGTAAAGCGCGCCGTCCATAGCTCTGGCCCGAATAGCCCAACGAGCGGAGCCATCAGGTAGAACAATAGCGCCGGCAGATCAGCACCTTCGACCACATAGATCGGGCGAAAGCTTGGCTCTTGCCAGATCTGCAGCGCCAGTAACCCATGTCGGGCCTCATCGCGCCAGAGGCCCAGTGGCTGCTCGCCCAGGTTTACAAAGCGCAACCCTAGCGCCAGCGCCGAAATCGCTGCGACCGCCAATAGCTCACCACGGCTGACAGCAACCGGCACAATGCCGGTGCCAGAGCCGAGAATGCCGCCCGCCCGCGCGGCGAGGGCCAGCAGTGTCCCGCCCAATACACCAACAACAGCAAGCCACAGCGGCAGGCCAAGCCATACGCCACATAAGGCCAGCAGCGCTACCACAGCACCACAGCCGCTTAGCCAGCAGCGCCCCTGCACCAGCGCAATCGCACCACGCCCGGCGCGCACAAACCAGGGCCAGCCAGCGAGCAACAGCAGCGGAATGAGCGGCCACCCTGGCCATAGCAGCGTCGGCAGCCAATAGCCCGCCAGCGCCGGATAGGCCGCCGCCCAAACGACCAGCAGCAGCAACGGTAGCGTGACAGCCGCCGCCACACTGAGGTTGCGCCGCCAGCGCCAGATGCCAAGCGCTGCGATCAGCGGCAAAGAAAGCAAGAAAACGCTGCGCACAAATGGCGGAAACAACCCTGCTGCAACCGTGAAGCGGCTAGCGACCGCACTCAACGCCACGCCGATCAGGCGCGTATCATCGCCGCCGGCACTGAACTCCGCTGTCTCCAGCACCACGGGCGTATCACCATTCCGGTTCGTCGGCACCAACAGGTGATAGCGCCGCCAGTCGACTCCAACCGGAACATTACCGATCACTGCCCCCTCCGACCGAATTGTCAGGGTCACTGGCGAAAGCTCGGGCGGGCGCGCCGCCGCCAGACGCAATGTGACAAGTGCGGGCCGCCCATCGAAGCCGTAGAGAAAAACCGCTGCCTGCGGCTCCGACCAGCGAAAGGCGGTAGCACCCTGCAGCTCGATTTCGTGGAAACGCACTAACGCCCGGCGATCCACTGCTGTGCCGACGACCAATGTCTCAGATGGCTGAATAACAGCATGCCCGAGTGTTAGCGCCAGCAGCGCCAGCACAAAAAGCCCGCAAAAAAATAGCGGCGCGTACCAGGGCCGATCGCTTGTCGCACTGCGTCCAGGGAGTGCAATGGCTGTCATATAAAGCTTACAGATTACAGATTACAGGCTACATGTTACATGTTATAAATTGTACCGAGCGCGTTGAAATGCGATAGTTCCTTAGTTCCATGGTTCCATAGTTCCGTGGTTCTGCACTCTGTGCCCCTCACCGCACCCGTAACCGGCGCAGCAAGCTCTCGGTGATCTGCACAAGATTCTTGCGCCCAAACAACCGTACATATTCAGTTGCCGCCAATACCGGGCCGGGGTCGGCACCGCCGTTGCGCTCGCGCATGTACCAGCGATGTTCCATAATCCAGCGATACAGATCGGCCTCCGTGCGCCCCGGAAAGGCGTTCAGCACGTTCTCCTCGCGAACAACCTGCACGACGGGCAGATAGACGTTGTCGTACCAGTTGCCCACCGCCTCATCGAGATCGACCGGGCGATCCTGCTCCAAGCCAAGGAAGTAGCGATGCGCGTTAACATGGCGAATAAGCTCTAAATAGCCGCCAAGCTCGGTGAATTCGATCCGCTGCTGCGGGCGCAACGCCGCCAGATTCGTCCAGTCGAGAAAATCGCTGTATTCCTCTTTGATAATCAAATCGCGTAGGCTAAGATCGCGCTCCAACGGCACATCGACTACCAACTCGGTGACGATCGCATCGATATCTTGTACCCCCTGCTGACGCGCGACCGAGACCCGATGATTGCCGTCTTTGACGAAATAGATGTCGCCGATTTTATACAATTCGACTGCCGGAAGATTGACCGATTGATGATGCGCCTTGTCGATCGAGCGCCAGCGATACTTCGTTTTCTCGTGCAAAGGCGCGAAGCGACGATCGAAATCGTGGTAGCGGCCTTCACTGCCGACGATCTGATCAAGCGGCACGGTGCGTAGACCGAGGTAGTGTTGGCCGCGGATATTCAGGCGTGCGCGCACCTCTTCGAGCGGTAGCAGCGCGTTCGAGGAAGGATCAAGCAAAGACATCAGCCGTGACACAAAAGCCTGGCGACGGGCACGCAGGAAATCTTCATTGGTCAAAGAGTCAAAAAAGGAGGACATCGACACCTCCTCACGAGAAACCGATCGCATTTCGGTCTAGCTCAGGGATGCGCAGCTTTACTAGGCGATAGCCCGCCGTATTGATCACTTGCGTGGCCTGATACTGCGACTCGATGGGCTGGTCGAAGCCATAACTCAGGTGGATGTGACCGTGGATAAAATAGCGCGGGCGGAACCGATTCATCAGCCAGAGAAAAGCGCGGAAGCCGCGATGAGGAAAATCTGGGCCATTATGAATGCCCAGCGGCGGCGAATGGCTGATAAAGACATCAAGGTAACGCCCGTAACGGAGCCGATTGAAGAACAGCCGCGGTGCTAACCGCCAGACCCGCTGCATCATCTCGGCCTCGGTATACTGGTTACCGCCTTCGGGTTTATAACGAATGCTACCGCCGAGGCCGGCCAGCAACAGGCCCTTATGGCAGATACTCGCGCCGTCGATGTCGACGGCACCGCGCGCTTCCTCGATCACCTGACCACCGTGCGTCAGTTCGGGCGTGTCGTGATTGCCGGGCACGTAGTAGCAGGGAACTCCGAGCATAGTCACCGCGTATTCGATATAGTAGTATGGCAGATCGCCGCAGCCCAGGATGAGCTGCACATCACGAAATCGCTGCTTGATATTCAGACTATAGATCGTCGGAACGATTTCGTCGCTGATAGTGAGGATCTGCATCGAATAGGCCATGCTTCATCGCGCTAAATTCGGCGTTATTGTACCATAAGGAGTCAGGAGTCAGCATTCAGAATACAGCAGGTGCCAGCCTTACAGATCAAGCTGTGCATCAAGATTACCATCATGTTACGTAAAATCAGAGCACTTCTCTCGGCCATAGCAACCTATCTCGCCGCGCTCGTCGTGCTGGCTTCACTCAAGCATCCCCTGGTCAGCACGTTTTCAACGCTTGCTCACCGATGGGCAGCTGTACGATTCAGCTATTGGCTACGGCATCCAGGGAACATGGCCAAGCAGCCTGCCCCCGCTGCTACGTATCCCGATCGACCATTGTCTTGTCAATGCGCAGATTTCAATCGTCGCGCGCTCAGTTGGCCCCGCGCTCGGCGGTGACCATACGCCGCTGCTGGTGGAATTTGTGCTACGTTAGAAGTACGCGGTCATTGATGTACAGCACCATCATGTCACCCCGAGCAGATGACCGGTCTGTAGTGCAGCACTGTGCGGAGCACGGCAGATTCCTCGCTGCGCTCCGCTCTGTCCGGAATGGCATAGTTTGCTACAATTCTGCTCTACCGAATTGCACAACGCTGAGGCATTGTTATGGCTATCGCTCGGCGTCGATTTTTGTTATCTCTACACGGCGGCAAAGCGCTAAGCACGGGCAACCGCTCAACCAAATGCTCGACGCGCTGGCCGGAGTTGCCCGACCATCCGCCGCTTAATTGCAAGAGCGCAGAACCAAGAACCAAACTACTAAGCGGCATCGACAGCCACTTGCGCGCGATCTGATTGGAATGCTGCGGTTATCTCAGCGAATTCTCCGCCGGTTACGGCAACGCGATCGCCGCAGCGCGCCGCGTCGAAGCCATTTTTGGCGCAAGTCAGGAGAAGGAAGACAAGAGCAAGAGACAGGAGTCAGGAGTAAGAGACAAGAGACAAGAGCAAGAGACAGAAAGTTCTCGGTTCTCAGTTCTCAGTTCTCGGTTCCTCGGTTCCTTGGTTCTCAGTTCTCTTCTACTATACTCATGCCGTCATCGGCTCAGGCAATGCCTCGGTCTCGGGCGAGACCATTGGCTCGGGCAGTGCGAGCGGTGCTTCGGCGCTGAGCGGCAACCAGATCGCGAAGGTGCTGCCGCGATCGAGCTCGCTCGCTACCGTAGCGTAGCCGTTATGCGCCTCGGCAATACGCTTGACGATCGAAAGACCTAAACCAGCCCCGCCGCGATGGCGTGAGCGCGAACGATCGGCGCGGTAGAAACGATCAAAAATATACGGCAGATCGTCGGAGCCAATGCCCTCCCCAGTATCCGCGACACTCAGACAGGCATAACCATCGCGGCGCTCCAGGCTCAGCGTCACCGTACCATGGGAAGCGGTATGTTGCAGCGCGTTCACACCAAGGTTTAAGAGCGCCTGCTTGAGCCGGTCGCGGTCGCCATTGATCACCACCTGGTCTTCAGCACCGATCCGCAGCGCGACACCGTTGGCCAGCGGACGCAACTCGCGGTACACCTCCAACATCAGCGTATCGACTTCGACCGGCTCGTTACGCAACTCCACGCCCGAATCGCTTTGTGCCAAGAGTAGCAGATCGTTCACCATACGGATGAGCCGCGCCGTCTCGCGGCGCATATCGGTCAACGTCTCGTCGAGCAGTTCCGGTGTGCGGATGCCGCCACGCGTAAGAATCTCGAGGTTGCCCTGCATGGCGGCGAGCGGAGTGCGCAATTCGTGCGATACATCCGCCACAAAGCGACGCTGGCCAACAAAGAGCCGCTCCATACGCGCGAGCATCTCGTTTAAAGTAACGGTTAGCCGTTGCAATTCATCGTTCGAGTCCGGCTCCGGCACGCGCTGGCCCAGGTCTTCCGCATTTACAATACCCTGCGCCGTACGCGTCACCTGGTCGATCGAGACTAAGGCGCGTCGCGAGAGCAGCGTCACGCCGAGCGGTGTGATCAGCAAGGCGACGCCACCCACAGCCAGCAAGATCAGCAGCAGCAAGTTTAACGTTTTATCTACATCGATCAGCGGGCGCGTAACCTGGAGAATGCCGACGATCTGCTGGTCGACAATCACGCCGTTCTGATCCACAATATTGGCCACAAGCGGTGTGATCTGCGACGCCAGCCGTGTGCCATCGTAATCTTGCACCAGCACCAGCGACTCCCCGGCATCGAGAGTGCGCCAGCCGGGCACCAGATCGACCTGCTGATTTTCTAAATTCGGTGAGCGCCCCACCAGCCGACCCTCGGGGCCAAAGACCTGCACCACCAGCATGGGGTTGTTAAACAACTGCGTGAGCTCGCCGCGCGCTTCATAGCGCACTTTGCCATCTTCGCTGACGATTGTCGAGAGGCTGCGGTTCTGGCCCGCCTCGTACAACGTCATCATCTGGTGCGTCCCAGCGCGCAGATCGTTTTCAACCCCCTGCTCTAGCGCCTCACGAATCAAAAAATACGTGCCGAGCCCAAGGATCAGCAGCGTAAGGGCAAAGAAACAAGTATAGTAAACCGTTAAACGTGTTCGTAACGACGTCATACTTGTAGTGTATCGCGCTCGCCCAGGTTCTGCAACAGCGCAATAGCAGCGCTGTACGGATCGCTCTGGCGCGCGGAAACAGCGTCGACTAGGTGCTGCCACTGTGGCCCTTGTACGCGCTCGAGGATCAACTCTTGCACGGCAGCGCTCAGCTCCCGCTCTGCAGCGGCGCGCGCCCGTTGTCGGCCTTGGCCGCTGCGCGTTAGGTAGTCGCGGTGCTGGGCGAGGCCAGCAACGATCTCGGCGCTGCCCTGCTGCTGCATCGCCACCGCCTTCAGCACCGGCACCTCCCAAGCATCAGCTTCCGGCATTGCCAGATGCAGCATGGCGCGCAGCTGGCGTAATACCTGATCGGCACCCTCGCGGTCGGCCTTATTAACGACAAAAAGATCGGCGATCTCCAGCATACCGGCCTTGATCGACTGAACATCGTCGCCCATCCCTGGCACTTCAACGACGATCGTGCTCTGCGCGGCACGCGCGATATCAACCTCGCCCTGGCCCGCGCCAACCGTCTCGATTAACACGATGTCGAAGCCAGCTGCATCAAGCAGATTGGCCGCATCGGCTGTGGCACGCCCTAAACCGCCAAGACGACCACGGCTGGCCATGCTGCGAATGAACACGCCGGAGTCGCCGCCGAGCGACTGCATACGAATGCGGTCGCCCAGCACCGCACCGCCAGTGAACGGCGAGCTCGGATCCACGGCGATAATCCCCACCGTTTTGCCCTGCCGACGCCATTCCTGCGCTAGCGCCGCCACCAGCGTGGATTTGCCTGCACCCGGTGGGCCGGTAACGCCAACCACATGTGCATGCCCGGTGTGCAAGTATGTGCGCGCTAGCAGCGCGCGCGCCGCATCGCCGCCACGCTCGACCAAGCTGATCGCTTGCGCCAATGCCCGCCGTTCCCCAGCGCGCAGCCGAGCGAACATAGCATCTACGTCTGTTGCCATAAGTCCTTAAAGCGCTTCAAAGGAACGAGTTATTGGGTGTTTTGGCGGCAACACCGCTAAAACACCCAATAATCATTCTTTTAAAACCGTGGCGTTCGCTAGAACGCTAGATTTATGCCTCGTCGACCGCCAGGCGACCTTGAATAAAATCCACAATATGTTGCATCGAGGAGCCCGGCCCAAAGACCGCCGCCACGCCGTGTTGTGTTGTCAACGCAGTCGCGTCGTCATCGGAGATAATGCCACCAGCGATCACCAGTACATCATCCATGCCGTTTTCGCGTAGCAGTGCCGTCACTTTTGGCAGCAGCGTCATATGCGCACCGGAAAGAATCGATAGCCCAACTACATCGACATCCTCCTGTAGCGCGGCCTCGACGATCATCTGCGGCGTCTGC
>JAAUTF010000319.1 GCA_012031775.1 Candidatus Altimarinota bacterium
CCTCAGTGTGGCGGACCCTGCGTCCGTGGTCGCGGCGGTGCGGCGGCGCTGCCCTCCGCGGGCTTCGCGCAGCGCCGGGACTAGGTTTTGCGATATAAGGACGTAGTCGAGCCGCCAGCCGATGTTGCGTTCACGCGCGCCGCTGCGATTGCTCCACCAGCTGTAGCGCACGGTGTCGGGGTAGAGCGCCCGGTAGCTATCGATCAGGCCGTTATCGAAAAAGGCACTCATGGCCGCCCGCTCTTCCGGCATAAAGCCCGAGGTGCGCAGATTCTCACGCGGGCGCGCGATATCGATCGGCGCATATGCCGTGTTCACATCGCCCGCCACCACTACCCGCTCGCCTGCAGCGATCAAGGCACCGATCTTCTCGACAAAACGCTGGTAGAAGGCGATCTTATGCGCCACCCATTCCGGCCCGCGGTTGCCGCTCGGGAAGTAGATATTAAAGAACGTCAACTCCGGGAAGCGCGTCGCCAGCACGCGGCCCTCGTGATCAGAACGTGGATCGTCGAGACCGCGCCAGACTTCAAGCGGAGCCTGGCGCGAAAAGGTCGCCACTCCGCTGTAACCCGCCTTCTCTGCTACCGCCCAATTGCTCACATAACCCGCAGGTTCGCGCAGATCCGCGCTGACCTGCTCGGGGTTGGCTTTCGTCTCCTGCACCCCGATCACCTCCGCGCCGGTCGCCGCCATCCAGCTGAGAAACCTTCTTCTCAGCGGCGCGGATGCCATTCACATTCCAGGATACAATAGTAAAGAAGGTCATACGTATTTTCTTACCTTGTGTGAGCGATGCGACATGGTCGCATCGCTCACACCGAATCATCCTATGTACACAGAAATTCACGATCTCGACCAGTTCCGCGCCCATCTCGACGCCCGCCACAGCTTGCAGAACGTTGTGTGCCAGAATCTTGATCTACGCACGTTCTCGGCGCTGCTGCGCGCCGCCGCAGTTGAGGGCACGATCTTCCTCGGCTGCAACATCGACGGCAGCATCCTCGCCGATTTGAGCGACCGTGGCGCGGTGATCTTCCCCGCGCTGCCTGCGCTGCCGTATCAGCCGTACCGCGCTGGCCTTTACACACCGCAGGAGCTGCTGCAAGGTTTTGTAGCTGGTAAAGGCGACAGCTATTTCGCCGATACGCTCGATGGCGCGATCTATCGCCACTATATCCGCTACCGCCAGACAAAACACCGCCACCACTACTGGAAACGTTAGCACAGCGCCTGCACGATCATGCCATCGACGATGCGCTCTACGAACTGCTGCAGCGCTATCGCGATGTCGCCGCGATTATGGGCGGCCACGCTATGCAGCGCGGCGAACCGGCTTATGTTGCAGTCGCGGGGATCGCGCGTGCGTTGACGCGGGCGGGCCTGATCGTCGCTACCGGCGGCGGCCCCGGTGCGATGGAAGCGGCCAACCTCGGCGCGTATCTTGCCGAGCACCCCGACGACGCCCTCACTGCTGCGATCACCGAGCTTGCCCTCGCCCCCGACTACCGCGCGCCCAATTTTGTTGATGTCGCCTTTGCCGTGCGCCAGCGCTTCACCAGTACCAGCACGAGCCTGGCCGTACCAACCTGGTTCTATGGCCACGAGCCGACGAATCTTTTGCCAGCTACATCGCAAAATATTTCGCAAACAGTTTACGCGAAGAAGGGTTGCTCGCCATCGCCAATCGGGGTATCATCTTTGCACCCGGCAGCGCCGGGACAGTGCAAGAGATCTTTATGGAGGCGACGCAAAACCACTACGGTGTATTTCAACTCGTCAGCCCCATGGTTTTTTTCGGCACCGACTACTGGCAGGCAACCTTACCAGCGCTGCCACTGCTGCGTCAATTGGCCACTAATCGCCAGTATGCACAGCTGATCGCCACCTTCGACGACCCGCACGCCATCGTCGCTTATCTCCTTACTACAGCGCCCATCGTTTATACGCCCACAGCATAAGGCGCACAGCACGCGGAGCGCAAGCCATGCTAGATCGGCAGACAATCGAGCGGGTGCTGGCCAACTACCCCATCGGCCAGCTGCACGAATTTCGCATCGCAGCGCGTGGTCAGGTCAACGAGACAGCGCTGATCAAGACGAGTATGGGGCGCTTCGTCCTGCGGCGCAATCAGCGGCGGCTCGGTCACGCCGATCTCGAACGGCGTCACATGCTGCTGCGTTATTTACAGCAAGACGGCTTCCCCGCGCCGCAACTGGCCACAAGCCACACCGGCACTACCGCAGTGATCCTCGATGGCCGCATCTATGAGATCAGCTCTTTTATCGACGGCGATAGCTTCGATAGCGATACTACCGGACAGGTAGCTGCTGTCGGAGCTTTGCTGGCTAGCTATCATCGCACAGTGCGTGAACTCACCATCATACCGCCAAACGACGAATGTCGTTACGGGCCGGTCGTGCTACTCAGCTTACTTGAGCGGCTTCTCCAGCGCGACATGATGGGCGATCTGCAACCGCAGCTTGCCTGGTACGATCGCCGGGCTATGGAGCTGCGCCGGTTGCTGCCTGCTGTGCAGATCGCCACCTTACCGCACCTGACGATCCACGGCGACATCCATCGTGATAACGTGCTGTTCGCCGCTGAACACGCGGTCGCCTTGATCGACTTTGACCAAATTAGTTACGACCTGCGCCTCGTCGATCTGGTCGATGCGCTGATCGCTTTTGCGAGCTACGAAAACCCGCCAGATTGGAACCCCTGGGGCGTCTACCGTGGCCCGTTACATCCTGACGCAGCTGCTACCTTGATCAATGCGTATACCGCCATCGATCCACTCAGTGGTGCTGAACGAACAGCGCTCCCACTCCTTATCGAATCGGCGTGGCTCCAGGGAGAATTGCGGCGCGTCTTGCTCACGCCCGACGGTGCCCCCGAATACCACAGCGACGTTCTCGAACAAGGGCAAGCCCTCTCAGCAGCGCTCAACGCAATGCCCATCCATGTCATGCCGAACGCAGCGCAGTGAGGAATCTACACTGTCTCCACAGCGTTCTTATCGGTAGACGCCTCACGTGCGTTTAGCATAACAGGGTAAAGCATTGTTCGGCGATGTTGACTGCATACGTTGTGTCAATAGCACAGGGCAGAAACCTCTTCCTGATGCTGTCCAAAGCCCCTCTCCCAGGACGGGAGAGGGGTTAGGGTGAGGGCTATCAAGCGATTACTTCTACCTGCTGAACTACGCGCGCCGCGCTGTCTGTGTGCTGTACGTGCTCTCAAAGATCTTATTCGCATTACTTGCCTCAAACCCTTCGCGGCGATGCTCGCGGCGCAGTTCGCTGCTCGGCAGGTGCGTAAATGCGTCGAGCGGGCGGCGCTCGGCGAATTCCACGTACGACCCCGAGATGCGGTGCATTTCACCACCGGCGAACTCAGCGTCGATCATCTCAGCTACCGTTGAACTCTGCAAAAGCTTGCCATCATCGCTCTCTTTGATCTTGCCGCCCGACGAGTTTAGCAAAAAGCCATGGCGCTCTAGAAACTCATTAAAGGTCGCTATTGTATGCGCGCCCTCAGGCAGATTATGGATCGTCACCGTGAAATGGTTCAGGTAGTAACGATTGTAGATCACCCAGGCCGCATATTCGCTCTCTTGCGCCAGCCGCTGATAATCGGCCCACGTCGGCAAGCGCCAGAGGCCACGATGTAGAAAAGCGTCGACCTGCGCGGCATCATCAAGATCGAGTGCCAGTACCGGATCGCCAACAACCTCGTCGGTGTATGAGCGAATGATCGCCTGCACATTTGGCGAAAGGTCGCTGACGCGCAGCTCGCTGATAAAAATGCGCGGTAGATCGTTATGCGGCGGGTGGTACCAGAAGGCGTTAAGTTTTTTGGCCGGAAAATCGTAGAAATCGCGCCGCTCGTAACCGTAATGCAGAAAGATCCGCTCTAACGACTGAATGCCGAGCTGCGGCACCCCCATCGTGCGGAAGGCGATATGATCGTTCTCGATCTCTTCGGCGCGCTCGATCAAGCCATCTTCGACCATGGCTGCGATAATCCGCGCTACATCGGGCACGCGCGCTTGATAGCGCCGCATTAAACCGTCGAGCACCGCTTGCAAGGTCGTCAGACGTTCAGTGGTCGTCGTATCGAGCATACTACCAACTCCTTTGTTGAGAAAGCCACAACAATTCCATACATCTGCGCATACAACGGTATACCACAGCCCGCCAAAAGCGACAAGTAGCAGCCGAACGATTCGACGCTAATGTAAAAAATCGGTTAAAATGCGTGCATTATTCGTTTATGTGCCAGGTGTAGGAGCGCCTGAGATGCAAGGAGGCTGAATGCGATACGGAATACTGTGCGGCATAGTGCTCTTCGCGGCGATGGCTGCGGTGAGTTTGGGCTATCGAAGCGAGGCACAGGTCGGTGATGACACCAGAGCTATTTTCCTGCCGGTGATTGCGACGACGCCGGCCAACAACCCTAATCCGCTGCGCAGCGGTGAGGCGACGTATTACGATGCAGACGGCCGCGGCAATTGTAGTTTCGCGGCGACGCCCGAGAATCTTATGGTCGCGGCGATCAACGGCGTCGATTACGGTATAGCCGATTACTGCGGTGCGTATATTCGGGTGAGCGGACCAGCGGGGAGTGTGGATGTGCGCATCGTAGATAAGTGCCCAGGCTGCAAACGCGGCGATGTCGACCTGAGCCGCGCGGCCTTCGCTAAAATCGCTGAACCACGGCTCGGGGCGTGTGGCCATCAGCTGGCAGGTGATCAGCCCGGCCATCGATGGGCCGATCGCCTACCACTTTAAAGACGGCAGCAACCCCTGGTGGACGGCAGTGCAGATCCGCAATCACCGTAACCCGATCGCGAAGTTCGAGTACCAGCTCGCAGATGGCAGCTTCCGCGAAGTGCCGCGCCTCGACTACAACTACTTTGTCGAGAACGTCGGCGGGCGCTCGCCCTATTCTGGCATGGGCAAAGGGCCCTTCGTCTTTCGCGTCACCGATATCTATGGCAACGTGCTGGTCGACAAAAATATCGCGCTCGGCGACAACAGCGGTGTCAGCGGCGAGCCCAATTCCCGGCGTTACCTTAGACGCGGCTTCAGAAAAGCTAGTCGTGAGCGGTAGGGTTGGCGGCGAAGCCACTAACCCTACATAATCGCGTGAAAAATCGTAGCCGTAACTCCTCCTTTGAACGGGAGTGTAGCACATTTCTGCCTGCGTCAAAGCACATATGTTCAAGCCAGACTAAGCTGGTAACAGGTTAGACCCTGGCGGGTGTCGCTGCTGAAGGGCCGCCCGCTACGGGCGAAGAGGTGGCGCACAGCGTGGTTATGCGGCAAACTGTATGCGCGAATAATGCGAATCTGCGCGCCCGGCGCATACGCGGCCAGCCGATCGCTGAGCAGTGTGCCGATGCCCACGCGCTGATACTGGTCGGCGACAACAATAGCTACCTCAGCGATCGTCGCATCCTGGCGGTCGCGCACAAGCTCAGCCAGCCCGACAACCTGTTCATCGCCAGCTAGAGCCACCAAGGTCACGCGCGCGCGCTCGCCGTTACAGAGCCGTCGCGCTTCTTCGACAGCTCGTTCTAGAGCCAGCGACGGTAGCGGCATCAGGTAGCGCAAATATAGCGAGCGCTGTGATAGCCCGCTGAGGAAAGCCGCCACGGATGGAATATCCGCAGCCTGCGCGGGGCGAATAGTCAGATTTTGAAGGAATGGTTGCATTGTATGTTTGTACGGAGCGGCTGGTGTGGTGAGCCGAATTATGCACTCCGTCGCATCCTTTACAGCTGCGTAATATAGCGCTCGATATGCGCCAGGGCGCGCTGCATATAGACCGGATCATCGTAGAGGCGGCTGAGCATCAAAGCACCTTCGAGCAGCGATGTTACAATCGTCGCCACCTCGCGCGGGTCAACATCGGGCTGAAACTCGCCCTGATGAACGCCGTGTTTCACGGTGCTGCCGATCAGCTTGTGCCAGTCAGTCATCGCACTGCGCGCGCGCGCGCGCAACGGCGTATCGCCCTCGTCGTGCTCGATCGCCGTGTTTAAGAGCGGGCAGCCGCCCGGCAGCGCCGGCTCCGGGTCGGTGACATAGCCGGCAAAGATGCCAACAATTGTGAGCAGCCGCTCGCGCGCCGCTTGTTTATCGGCCAATGCCACACGGTACCGCTCGCTCACCTGGGCGATCGCATAGTCGAAGGCGGCCAGCGCCAGATCTTCTTTGCTGGCGAAATGGTTGTAGAGCCCGCCTTTCTCGATCCCGGCCGCCCGCACCAGGTCGCCGATCGATGCGCCATGAAACCCTTGAGTGTTGAAGACTACTGCCGCCTGCGCGACGATGCGCTGCTTTGTCTGTGCGCCTTTGGACATAGATATACCCTAAAACATACCGAACGTTCGGTTTTATTATACCAGCGTGCAGCCGCCTTGTCAACACAAAACAGAGGCCACTATGTGGTAGCAACGCGGCATACTGCGCCCCTACCGCATAGTGTGTCCCTACCGCGTATAATGGTAGGCGTAACCTTCCTTTTGCGGAGCGTTCTATGGATTTCGCGGTTTCGCCAGCAGCGTTTGCGTCCGCCCACCAGCGTATTCGTCCGTATATTCGCCACACGCCCTTGCTCCCACTGCCCGCCTTGCGCGGTGATTTTCACCCGCAACTGCGCTTGAAGCTGGAGAATCTGCAGGTCAGCGGCTCGTTTAAGGCGCGCGGCGTGTTTAATCACCTGTTGCAGCTCAGCGACGAGCAGCGCCAGCGCGGTGTGATCTGCGCTTCGGGCGGCAACCACGGCCTGGCGCTGGCCTATGGCGCGTGGCGGCTCGGCATTCCCGCAACGGTCTATCTTCCTGCCGGTGCCGCCGCCG
>JAAUTF010000320.1 GCA_012031775.1 Candidatus Altimarinota bacterium
GCGCAGCCCCAGAACACACCCTTCTCCAAGGGAACAACGGGGTGTTGGGGCTGGCCCCAACCCGCAGGCCTGGGGTGCGCAGCCCCAGCGGCAGCCCTTCGCAACGGCTCGAACGGGGGTCTTGGGGGCCAACCCCAAGCGCCGGGCGCGCAGCTCAACAAGGAACTCTTATGAAGATAGACCAGCGCAGCGCGCTCATCATCGGTGGCGGCAGCGGCATCGGCGCAGCAATCGCTGCGGCACTGGTTAGCCGTGGGGCGCACGTGGCGCTCGTGGGCCGACGCGAAACACTGCTTGAGGCAACAGCGCGCACACTACGGGCACAGGGTGGGATGGCGGTTGCGCTCCCAGCAGATATAACGATCGCTGAGGAGCGCGCGCGTATCGTCGAACGCGCCCACACCGCTCTCGGCCCGCTCGACATTGTTGTACACTGCGCTGGGACAATGCGCGGCGGCCCGCTCAATGCTCTGGATAACGATGCGATCGAGAAGGGACTGGCGCTCAACCTGGTTGCACCGCTCGATCTAACACGACGTTTGCTCAACGAGATCCGCCGCCGACAGGGCGCTGTCGTGTTTGTCGCCAGCCTCAGTGCGCTCATGCCGCTGCCCTATGCTGCACTCTACAGCGCGAGTAAAACTGGCCTGCGCGCCCTTGCCGAGAGTTTGCGCCACGAGCTTGAGCCGGCAGGCGCGCGCGTACTGCTCGCCTTTCCGCCCGGCACTGCAACCGCAATGACAGAGCCGTTCGCAGCACGTTCACCCTTTGCGCGCCCGCCCTTCTACCAGCTGCTGCCGCCCGCTGCCGTCGGCGAGCGCATCGTCGTAGCGCTGGAACGCGGCCAACGCGATCTCTTCTGGCCCGGAGCGGAGACCGCGCTGGCACGAGTCTATCCCTGGCTCCCCTGGCTGATTCACCCGCTGCTGCGCGCCCAGCGCATCTTGCTGGCAAAAGTCTTTTCGAGTGAGCCGTATTTATAAGGCGGATTTGAACCGTAGCACCCGCAGACGTTGTTTGAGCCACGAAGAGCACGAAGCCGAGCATGTTGTCACCCGGTCAGCCTATCGCTCCGCCTCAGCCGCGCCGCCACTGTGAGGCGAGATGGCTTTCAGGGAATGCTGCCAAGATCGAGCCCAGGTCAAGGACGCGACAGCGGCGTCGGCTGCATGCGGTTGTTCGGGCGCGGAGTAGGGAAGGAGGCTGTTTTTGGCCCCTATATGCGATGTTCTACTACTTGTACCTATGTTTACCCTAAAATAAGCGAGGTGTTGAGTGAAATAGTCGGAAGGGTTGGCGACATAATGGTATCGCCGAGTAATATCTTCTGAATGTGCGTATATTGCCCTTTTACTGGTAAGGTGTATTTATACCATTTAGCGGAAACTGGTACAGCGTGAGCGGCCCAACCCTTGTTTGAACCGCAGCGAGTGCCGCATTTTTAGCCACGAAGGGCACGAAGGCCACGAAGCCCGTCACTTGTTTGTCTCCCTGTCTCCCTGTCTCTCTGTCTCGCGCCTCGCGTCTGAACCGCAGGACACGCCGAGTTTGTTCTTTTGTTCTGCACTCTGTGCTCTGCGGTTACAATAGCAGCTATGTTTCACCGACTTACCATCGCGCTTACCCTGCTCTACGCCGCCGATAGGCTCTGGAAGTTGGCATGCGTCGAGCGCTTTTTTCGCCACCCGCCGCCGCCCGCGCCTGCTGCCTGGCCCTCGATTACATTGATCCAGCCGGTGACGCGAGCAGAGCACAATCTGCAACACACGCTTGCGACTCGTCCTAACCAGCAGTACCCTGGCCACATCCAGCTGCTTTTTGTTTGCGACGAAGCCGATAGCGCAAGCCAGCAACTCTGCCGCACGCTGATGCAGGATTTCCCTACAAGCGATTGGGCGCTGATCACGGTAGAGCCCGATTGCGGCCCCATCGCCTCGAAGATCGCTAAGCTGCGGGCGGCGCTGCCAATTGCGAGCAGCGAACTGCTCTGCTTTATCGACGACGACATTCTGCTCAGGCCAGATACCCTCGCCACGTTTGCGCGTTATCTCGCCGACAAGCGCACCGGCGCGGTTTTCGGCCTGGCCTGCTACACCAATTGGGACACAGCCGCATCCAGTTTGATGAGCGGTTTCGTCAACGCTAACGCACTGCTCAGCTACATCCCGCTGACCTTTTTGACCGAGCCGTACACGATCACTGGCCATCTCTTCGCGCTACGCCGCGCGGTGTTTGCGCAGATCGGCGGCTTTGATGACATGCAAGGTCGCCTGGACGATGACCACGAACTGGCGCGACGGGTGCGAGCTGTCGGCAAACGCAACGTGCAGACGCCGCTGATCTACGATGTCGAGAACGTGTTGCCCGACCTTGCCGCCTACCGTGTTCAGTTCAAGCGCTGGTTCATCTTCCCACGCCAGATGATGCTGCCCTACCTGAGCCAACACGAGCAGCTTGTGTCAACCGTGGGCAGCCTGGGCAATATATTGCCGAGCCTTGTCGGCGCGCTGGCGCTGATCAGCCGCAGCCGCCAATCGTTCGCTGCGCTCGCGAGCTGTCTCGGCTACTTCTACGCAGCGTACGCCTGGTGCGAAACTCGCCACCTTAAACGCAGAACGCCCTGGCAACGCTGGCCGCTACTGGCTGGCGTTGCAATCGTCACACCGCTCGACATTCTACGCGCGCTCTTCGCCAACAACCTGATAGAATGGCGCGGCGTGCGGATGCGTATTCAGCGTGGCGGGCGCTTCGAGGTCGATGTGCCGCCACCCAAAATACCCAGGCGGTGCGCCCTCTGCGGTTCAAACCAGGTCTGAGTTATGCACAAACCTTTTCTGCTGATTGCCCTGTTCGCCTTTGCCGAGCGCATCGTCAAAGCGCTCGCCGTCTGGCGTTTCTTTCGCCAAGCCAGGCCCGATAGCGGCGCGCGCGCGACGGTGAGCATCTTGCAGCCGATTCTCAGCGGCGACCCGGCGCTGGAGCGCTGCCTGGAAACGAATCTGCGCGCGCGCAGCGGCTACCGGCGCGAGTTCATCTGGCTGCTAGACGATGACGACGCGCTTGGGCATCAGCTATGCCGCCAGCTGATCGCACAACATCCGCAGGAAGCGATCCGGCTGGTGGAACTGCCAGCACCGCCGCACGACAAAAATCCGAAAATGGTCAAACTGGTGGCAGGTGCAGCACTGGCACAAGGAGCGATCATTTGCGTGCTCGACGACGACACGATTCTGCCCGACAATGGCCTGGAGCAGTGCCTGCCCGCGCTCGACGCTGCTGGTGTTGGCGTGGCCTTTGGCTTGCCGTACTATATCAGCTTCGACGATCCCTGGTCGAGTTTGGTGGCGACCTTTGTGAACAGCAACAGCCTGTTGACCTACGTGCCGTATACGTTCATCCACGAGCCGCTCACGCTGAACGGCATGTTTTACGCGCTGAAACGCAGCGTCTACGAAGACGTCGGCGGCTTCACGAGCCTGGAGCACACGCTCGCCGACGACTTCGCCGTCGCACAGCACCTGCGCACACACGGCTACCGATTGGTGCAAACACCGCTGCGCCACGCGATCCGCACAACGATCAAGGGCCCGGCGCATTACTGGAGCCTGATGCAGCGCTGGCTGATCTTCCCGCGCGAGTCGCTGCTGCGCCATTTGCCGCCGCAGGAGCAAGCGCTGCTCTATGTTAATAGCGTGCTGCCGGTGGTGCTGCCGTGGCTGTTGCTTTTGGAGAATTCAGGATTCAGAATTCAGAATTCAGAAGGCGCGATGCGGAAGAATTCAGGACTCAGGATTCAGGATTCAGAAGCTCCATTGATAGTGAGGCTGCCGCGTCATTCACACCTGTTGATCGCGTTGGGCTATTTTGTCTTCGACTACGCGCTGGTGATGGGGTTGAATCGGCATTACCTGGGTGCGGCAACGCCTTGGCGCTGGTCGTGGCTGATCCCGCTGCTGCGATTGCTGCTGCCCGTGCAGCTGATCGTCGCGTGTTCGCGCCACGGCGAGTACGCTGGCGCGGTCACATCATCGCCGCTGAGCGCGGTGGGGCAGTGCGCGTGCTGCGCCGCCGGAACCCGAACGTTTGAACCGCAGAGCGCGCAGCGGATGCGACATTTTTCGAACTATACACCACAAAGGCACAAAGACACAAAGGTTTGATCGTTGCGCGTTCCTTTGTGCCTTTGTGGTTTCAACTCGCCGGCTCGGCGTCCTCTGCGATTAATACTGCGCCCTTACCGGCGGCGCACGAGCGGCAAGAACAGCGTCTGGCCGCTCGTCAGTTGCAGATCGAGATCGGTGACGGCGGGCGGCACGCGACCAGCGGGCTAATGAGGGTCTGGTAACCATCGGCCTCTACCTGCACAAACCAGCAGCCCTCGGCGACATCCCAGGCGTAGCGGCCATCGTTGCCGGTGATCTGCGGGTTGATCTGCGGCGCGATCTGCTGCGTGCCGTTGAGCGCATCGAGCAGCGGATCGATTAAGGCACCCGAGGCCAGATCCGCCGCTGGCACCTTGCTCCAATCGTCGCCGCCGCGTGTCTCAATCGTGCGGCAGTCCAGCGTCTCACCGCCCTTATCGGGCAGAGCACCCGGCACACGCAGCAGCGTTACCACCGCGCCCTTGATCGGCTGGCCCGTCTTGGCATCGGTGATCTGGCCGCTGGGGTCGAAGAGTTCAAAGGAGCCGATGACGACGAAGCGCGTCTGGCCGCTACAGCTGAAGCGCAGCGTGATCTGGAACTGCGTCTGGCCAGCAGGCAAATCGCCAGGCACTGTGAGCGAGACGCGGTAGCGATTGCTGCCCACACTCTCCGGCGTGAAACTCTTGCCGCCGATCGTCAGCGTCACGCCCTGCGGCGCACCACTGGTACACAGCGCCACCACCGTGATCGACGTCTCCGCAGCGCCGCCACGCGGTCCGCGCACCGTGACTTCGCCGGTACTCGGATCGCGCCCGCTACTGACATCGCCGTCAACGACAGCGAGCGGTGCGGGAGCGCCATCGCAACCGGGAGCAAATGCCTCAGCCACCGTCAGCCGATACGGCCCGCGTGTGGTGCCGTAGTAGGTGCTGACGCGTGCATAATACACCCCGGTGTAATCGGCAGTCAGTGTCGACTCATAGGCTTCCTCAGTGAACTTCTGGCTCAGTTCGCTGAATTCCTTGTCGTAAAGATATAGATAAGCCCCTTCGTCAGGGATATTGCCACCGAGTTGATCGAGCGCGACGCGATATTGCTCGCCCTGTTGCAAATTGAAGACATACCAATCTGTGTCTCCTTTTCTTCGTCAGATAGCTGCTGTTGCGCGTTTCGAGGCTACTGAGCCGCCCACAGGCACCGACGGTGAGAGGGAAGGAGATCGTCGCCCAGTGATTTGGCTCCTGCGCACCATCCCAGGAGGCACCGGCCTTATCATAGGTTGGCAGCACGCGCACACTGTACGTTCCGCTACCCGCGCCGAAGTAATACGGGTAGACCAGGATGTAGTAAGTGCCGCCGTTGGTAGCTTCGAATTCGACACTGCCGCTAACATTTGGCCGAGCCATTAGATTGCCCACTCACATCTTCGACGATCGGCACCGCGGCGAAATCGCTGTCGTACACCTCAAGAAACACATGATAGTTTGACGTATTGATGGCTTTGGCAGCGTTGAAGACATCCACCACGTAACGCTGGCCTTGTACCGCCTCGAAACGATAGTAATCACGATCAGCGGCGTCGGTATGGTAACTATTGCTGCGCGCCTCAAAGTTGCTGGTGATCCCATTGCTGCGGCCAACCTGTAACCCGAAGGCATGCGTGCGCCAGTTATTCGGCTCCTGGTTGGCATCCCAGGAAGCGCCCGGCTCATCGAACTCAGGCAGCACACGAATACTGTAGGGACCACTTCCCGCATTGTAGTAATAAGGATAGACAAGGACATAATGCGTGCCCGCATTGTCAGCTGTGATCTTCACGCTGCCATCGGTATTACCAGCGCCGTTAGACGCACCACCTGTATCCTCATCCAGCTTCGAGAAGTTACTATCGTAGACCTCCACATACAAGGGTAATCGCTAGTATTGATGGCCTTTGCGACATTGAAGGTCTCGATCACGTATTGCTTACCTTGAACCGCTTCAAAGCGATACCAGTCGCGGTCGGCGTTATCGGTGATATAGCTATTGGCGCGCGCCTCGATCGTGCTGGTAACGAAATTCGTTGCACCGACCTTAATCTCAAAGGCGTGCAGCGCCCAGTTATTCGGCTCTTCCTCCTGATCCCAGGCTGCGCCTGCCTGGTTAAAGCGCGGCAAGACGCGCACACTGTACGGCCCGGAACTAGAACGATAGTAGTATGGGTACACTTTTATATAATAAGTTCCACCAACATCCGCGTCGAATTCTACGCTACCAAGCGTATTACCCGCTCCTTCCGAACCGCCACCGGTATCCTCACCCACCTTTGAGAAATTGCTATCATAAACTGCAACTTGCAGAGGATAGCCGTCTGCATTGATCGCTTTGCAACATTGAAGGTCTCGATCACATACGACTGTCCGGCAACTGCATTAAACTTAAAGTAGTCGAGGTCATCAGCACTATTTACCTGTGCATTAGCAGAGTTCTGCGAGCCAATTCCAATGTTGTTGGCCGTCTCGAACGAATTATTTGGCTCTGTCTCATTACTTGCCGCCGCCAACTCCTGCGCGGCCACTGGCGCGCTCGGCACAACCCAGAGGCTCATAGCGAACAGGGCCAGTAGGGCGAGCATCGTTCGTCGTGGGGTCATGTCTCCTCCTTTTGAGAACAAAGGAACAAAGGAACGTAAGGAACCGAGAACCGAGAACCGAGAACCGAGAACCAGTA
>JAAUTF010000321.1 GCA_012031775.1 Candidatus Altimarinota bacterium
ACCGGCCAAGCGCCGCCGCACTCCACGCCTTGCTTGCCGCCGAAGGGCTACCGCTGCCGCACACGCAGACGGTGGCTGGCACGCCACCAGCGCCGCTTACGCTGGTGGAACTGCCGACCTTGCGGAGTCGCCCGGTAACGCGCTCCTGGAGCGATGTGGTGCAGGTTGCACGTGCCCAGAGCGACCACGTATTACGCGAACTACGCGGCACGCCGCGTCGCCCCGGTGCGTTCATCCCCGGTGTCTACATCCCGCGCGCGCAGCAGAGGCCGAGCTCGACCGCTTCTTACAGAGCGATAGCAGCGCGCTGCTGCTCAACGGCGACTCAGGCGTGGGCAAGACCAACTTGCTCTGCGCGTGGATGGCCGAGCTGCGCGTGGCTGGCCACGCCGTTTTTTTCTACCGCTGTGGCGGTTCGATCGGCGAGAATATCGAACACGAACTGGCGCGCGACCTTACCGTCGAGCGCGAGCTGTTGCTGCTCGCGCTCGATCAGCTCGCTGGCCTGGCCCGCGTTGCGGGCCGCAGGGTGATCATCATCTTCGATGCGCTCAACGAGTACCGCAGCGGCGGCCAGCTCGGCCCCGAGGCATTGCTGAAGCAGATCGATGCGCTCGTCGGGCGGCTCGCCGGCGACGAAGTGCGGGTGGTGGCAAGCTGCAACACGCCCACCTGGAGCCAGCTGGAGCGCGCCGGTGCCACACGCCTGTTCTGGAGCCGCTACTACCAGACGCTTGAGGGCGAGAGCGTCTTGCGGCTGGAACCCTTCGATGCGCACGAATTTGCTGCCGCCTTCGCCCGCTACCACGAGTATTTTTCGCTGCGAACCCCGCTTGAGCGCCTGCCACCAGCGCTGATCGAGCGCCTCAAGCGCCCACTGCTGCTGCGTATGCTTGCCGAGACCTATCGCGACGGCGAGATCGCACTCGCGACCCAGGGGCTGACGCTCGGCATCTTTCGGCGCTACTACGACGAGCGCGTGCGACAGCGCCGCGATCAGCTCTTTATCGATGAGTTCGCCGCTGAGATCCTGCGCCGCAGCCGCCTGCAGATCGCGGTGGATGAGTTGGCGCGCAACGAGCAGCTGCGCACCGAAGTGCTTAGCGATGATCCCGACTCGAGCTACTGCCGACTGCTCGACAGCGGCGTGCTCCGGGAACAGGTCGGCGAGCGCTTCGAGGGCGATACCGCCAGTTTCAGCTATACCGAGGTCGGTGCCTATGTGCTGGCGCGCTACATGCTGCGCAGCTCGGCAACGCGTGGCGGCGTCGAGGCGGCGGTGCTTGAGTTGCTGGGCCGCGTCAATAGCTTCGCGCTGGCCTGGGATGTCGCGCGTACGCTGCTACTGATCTATAACAACAGCGCTACCTTCGCCGATCTTGCGCAGTCGCCCGACATCGAAGTGCGCGAACTGGTGGTCGAGAGCCTGGTGGCGCTGTATAGTGATGACGCCGCAGCGGCAGGCGAGATTATCAGGGCGCTCTGCCAGTTGCCCTCGGAAGAAGCGCGCCGCAGTGGCCTGAAGGCGGCCTACTACATCGGGCCACCGGCGCGCGACCTCTTTCTCTGGGCTGCAAGCAAGGGCGGCCCTGAGCTGCGTCGTGCTACCCGTGATGTGCTCTACCTGATCTGGCGCAACGACCCGGCGTTTACCTATGGCCTGCTCGGCGACCTGGTGGAGCGCGTTGGCCCCGGTGCCCTGCGCGATCTGCGCAGCATCCTCGAGTTCTTCTTCGAGCTGTCGGTGGTGATCTATATTAACCATTGTGACCGCGAGGATGTTAAGCAGCAGACCAGCGACATCTACTACGACCTGGCGCGTCACCGCTTGCATCTGGATGTGTTGAACACCGCGATCTTCGGCAAAACACTGGAGGATCTGCTCTTTCAGGCGGTGGCTTCGGCCTTCACTGAGCCCATTCTCGATACTATGATGCTGGCCGAGATCGTGCCGATCGACGCCTTCTTCGCGCTGAGCGCCGACGAGCGTGCGATCCTCAGCCGGGTCGCCCCCTACTTCGATCCGGCCCAGCCGCTGCGGCAGATCGAAGCAGACCTGGAGCGACTGCTGCGCCACCGTAACACTTTTATGAGCCTGGTGGGCGCAGCGCTGATCGGCATTCACGCCAGCGCCAACTTCGACAGCACCGAGCCAGTGTTGAACGCACTAGTCGACCGTCTTGATGGCGCCGGGCGGCTGTGGACGCTGCTCAGCTTCTGTGTGTTGCTGCCACAAACACCATTGTCCTGGGCACCCTTCCTCGAAACACTGACCGAGCGGCTCTTCGCCGAGCACGCCGACCTGGTTTATGGTGAGCACAGCAGCCTGCTCGACCAGTTCGACGTGCTGCTGCTACCGCTGGCACTTGCGTATGGCAAAATCGGCCAGACCATGCCGCTCTACGAGCTGTTGGTGCAGGATGGACTCCTGCGCGACGACCGTCGCCAGCTTGCGCGCTGTGTTGCCGGGTTGGGTGCCGTGGGCTTCTACTACCCCGATGCGGCCTTCGCGCTGTTGGAGCCGATTATGCAGAGCCTCGATCCATACCAGTGGCCAGCCACGCTGACGCGCACGCTTGCCACGATCCGCACCCTGCACCTCGACGCCGTCGATGTCTTTTTAAGCCGGGTCGAGGCCGGCGACGAGCTGCGTCGTCGTGTTGCTGCCGCTGCCGACACCGAGTTGGTGCGGCGCTATATCTACTGGCTCGGGCTTTACAACAACGTGATCCACTCGTCGATTAACTACCCAAAGATGCGCCAGCAAATGGCGATGAGCGCGCTCTATATCCTGGCCGACGCGCGCAAGCCGCAGGATTTTGTCGCCACCTACACGCTCGGCGTGTTCCGTATGCTGCGCGAGGCAGGTTTTAAACTGGTGAATTGGACATTGCCGATGTGAGGTGACGGGTGACAGGCTATACAGGGGATGATTTTGCCACGAGGGGTGCGAAGGGAACAAAGCCAGCTATGTTTTGGTTGCGTTACCGGGCGAAGTCGTGGGGACGGGTTTTGGGCGAGGGTTCGGGCGGGCCTGGTGCCCGCCCTTGCGGTGGCGGGTAGCCGCAATGCGCTGCGCCGCTGCGATAACAATATGGCTACCTGGGCGCTCGATGCCTATCGCTTCTACCGTTTCTCGGCCTTCGGCGCAACGGCAACGCTGCCGCTGCTTGGGGCAGCGACGGTTGCACCCCACAGTTCGCCTACTGCGATCGGCGCGCTTCTCCTGGTGGCGGCGCTCTTTCACGGGTTCGCCTATGTACACAACGACATTGTCGATCTGCATATTGATCGCACGCAGTCGCTGCGGCGCGATTACCCGCTGGTGCGCGGGGCGATCGGCGTTGGGCAGGCCTGGGCCTTTGTTGTGCTGTCTGTGCTCGGGCTTGGGATAGTTGTTTTCGTCGCGATGCCCATGGCTGCACCCTTCGCGCTGTTAGCCGTGTTGTGTATGTTCGGCTATAACCGCTGGGGCAAACGTTGTCGCTGGCCGCTGCTTACCGATGCGCTGCAAGGCATCGGCTGGGCGGCGCTGATCGTCTTTGGCGCAATTGCGAGCGGCGGAAGCCTCAGGAGCCTTGGCTGGTATCTGGTTGCCTACGAAGTCGCGCTGATACTGCTGGTCAACGGTGTTCACGGCGGCCTGCGCGATCTGGCCAACGACAGGGTCTGCGGTGTGCGCTCGACGGCAATCTGGCTGGGGGCACGAAGCGAAGGCGGCAGCTTGCAGATACCGCGTGCGTTGCTCGGCTACGCGGCGACGCTTCAGATCGTGCTGGCTGGGCTTGTGCTGCTGCCGTTCGCAGATGGCAGCCTCGCCTACACAGCGTTGGTTCAAACGCTCATATGTATACCTATTGTAGCCTTGCAGCTGTTTATGATCTGGCTGGCGCTGGCCGCACAGCGCTACCGCGACGCCGAAAGCCTTAAGGCGATCGGTATGCTGCACCTGGCTGCGTTGCTCAGTACACCCATCGTGCTCGTGCTGCCTGGCTGTGGGTCGGCGCTCGCGCTTGCCCTCATCCTAGCGCACACTGTGCCGCTGCTGGCCAATGGAATGACGTTTGATGGCCTACGGTGGTTATGGTTGAGGAGAGCATAGAGCGCTGCAATCTCCAATCTGCATGGAATAGCCCCTGCGCCCTCGGCGTTCTCTACGGTTCAAAAGGTGCGGCTGAAAAGGATCACTATGAGCGCAAGCATCGCCCGCGCCCGGCTCGCCAATCTGGCGGACATTACCCGTTTTACCAATAGCTTGTACGGTGCGTTATATACCCTGCTTGGGGCCTATCTGGCGGATGGTACAGCGGCGCTGGGGCGCTCTGAAAGCTGGGGAGCAGCGCTGGTGGTGGCGATTGTCATCGCCTATGGTTTCGTCATAAACGACTACCGCGATGTGCGCGAAGATAGCTTTGGCAAGGCGCATCGACCTATTCCATCAGGGCGAATCAGCCGCGATGCAGCCCTGCGCCTGGCCTGGGCGCTGGCGGCGCTGGCACTCCTTGTCGCTTTGCCGCTCGGCCCAACCATGCTGCTCTTCGCGCTCGGGACGACCGCGCTGGCGACGCTCTATTCTTTTGGTCTCAAGGGCACCGTGCTGCTCGGCAACGCCAGTATGGCGACACTGATCGCGGCCATCCCGCTCTATGGCGCGCTGGCGAGCGGTGCAGTGCCGCCGGTGATCTGGATCGTCGCTGGGCTGATGTGGCTCTTCGATTTTAGCCACGAGATTTTGAAGACTACCGCCGACTGGCAGGCCGACGCGGCTGCCGGGCTGCACACGGTAGCGACGGTCTTCGGTGTTGAGGGCGCGCTGCGCATCTTTCAGGCCACAGCGCTCGCCGTGCTGGCAGTGGCATGGCTGCCCTGGGCAGTTGGGCAGGCACCGCTGATCTACCTGCTGGCGCTCGTGCCGTGCGCCATCTTGCCGACACTCGCAGTGGTGGTGGTACTGGCGCGCAACAGCAGCGACGCAACCATTGCCCGAGCGCTGCGTATCATGCGCTATATGTGGATCAGTAACTTGTTGCCGATCGTGCTGCTCTGAAAGAAGTCAGGAGTCAGGAGTCAGAAGTGCGCAAAACGATTGCGCTCGTTAATATAATAGAAACCGCGTTGGAACGCTCTGAAAGCTTCTAACTTCTGACTTCTGACTTCTGACTTCTGCTGTAAGCGATCTTGCAAACTATTACTTTATCTGTCAATGAGCGAAGATTACCTTCTCCATTCTCGACGTGTGATCGTGGTCGGTGCCGGAGTGGCCGGCCTGGCCGCCGCTCGCACACTGCAGCGCGCCGGGCTTCAGGTGACGGTGCTAGAGCGCGACGCACGCATCGGCGGGCGCGTATTTACCGATACACGCGACGGTATGGCGGTGGATGTCGGCGCGGAGTATATCGCGCATTTCTACAGCCATACGTTGGACACACTGCGTCGTCTGTTGCCCGCAGGCGAGCTACAGCGCATCCCGAGCAGCGCCGCAGCACTGCGCGACGGCAAGCTCTACCGGCTCTGGCTAAACGCGCGCGTTGCCTTCACACCGCTGATCGGTTTGAGCCAGAAGCTCACCCTGGGCCGCGCGCTAGCGATCTTTCTGCGTCGCCCGGCGGCGCTCGACATTCACGCCTTTCACAAGGCGCACCCGCTCGACACCTGCTCGATCAGTGAGTTTGCGCAGCAGCACCTCGCGCCCGATGTGTTAGAGTATGTTATTCAGCCGCTTTTGTCGGGCATCTTCTACTGGACTCCCGAACGCACCTCGCTGGCGATGCTACCGCTGGCCCTGGGCGCAGGCCTGAGCCGCTGGCGCGGCATGAAGCTCTTCACCTTTCGCAGCGGCATGTGCGCCATTCCGGAGGCGCTCGCCGCAGGCCTCGACATTCGCTTGAACACCGCTGTGCGCCATGTGCTGCGCCAGAGCGACGGCGGTTACGCAGTGACAGCACAGCGCGACGGGCGTGAAACACAGCTGCGCGCAGATGGCGTGTTGATCGCAACAACGGCGAGCGCCGTACCGCAACTCGTGCCAACGCTCGTCGCCGCACAGCGCAACTTCTTTCAATCGGTGCGCTACTCAAGCAACGCGACCCTGGTAGTCGGCACCCGCGAGCGCCTGCCGCAGCACTATTACGGCTTGCTCTTTCCACGTCGGGAGACAGCACTACTGGCCTCGGCGACGGTGCAGTCGGTGAAGAACCCGAGTTTTGCCGACGATGGCGATGTGCTTGCGCTGCACATGGCCGGGCCAGCGAGCTATCGGCTGTGCGCCGCCGACGACGCAACAATTCGTGCGCTTTTGCTGGCGGAGATCAGCAAGCTCACGCCGCAGTACGATCCGGGCCGCAGTGCGCGCTTTAGCCGTGTCTATCGCTGGCCCGAAGCGCTGCCGGAATTCGACACCGGCCATTTTCAGCGGCTCCGCGCCTTCGCCGCCGGCGAGATCGAGCGCCACGACGGCATGGTCTTTGCGGGCGACTATATCGGCGGGCCATTTGTAGAAGGGGCGCTGACTAGCGGCGAGGCGGCGGCGGCGCGGTTGATTTCCGTTGCGCGGTCGGCAAGCCCATAGTGTTCCAGCTTATAGCGCGTGCCTCCGAAAGAGTTGCACTCCACCATGTCGCTTCCGGCATCGCGATAGCTCTGGTGGATCAACTTGCTCAGCACCCGCGCGCGCAGCGCTTCCGGCAGCGGATACGTCAGCAGCTTCCAGCCGATTTCCGGCAGGCCATATGGATAGCGGCGCGACAGCACAATGTCGCTGCGAATCGCCAACAGCACCGGCTGCACCGTCGTCTGCGCCAGGTCGAGCGCAATAT